>CAMDXR010000135.1 GCA_945877725.1 Limnohabitans sp. Rim8 | reverse complement strand
CTTTTGGTTTGGCGACCGAAGAGATCGAAGCTTGGTATCTTGGAGATCGCGAAGCACTAAAAATAGCCTATCCAAACATTAAGGCTCAGATATTAAAAAGGTATGTCCAAGACAGTGTTTGCGGCACCTGGGAGTTGTTAGCTGATGCTTTAATCAAAGGCGGAAGTGGCGCTATTAAAACTGCAGGTTGGCAAAATTCGGGAAGCCTCAAACATGAATGGGCAGAAAAAATTGGTCCCCTCATGAACGTCAACAAAAACAAATCCCCAAGCTTTTGTAAATCTAGGGACCATCTTTTATCGTTGTTGAACTGATGCAACCCTTTATTTACGCCAATTCTTAGGCAGTCTCGTCCACCTAACAGCCAGTTTAGATCTTGCTTAACAGACCCTTTTGCGCCATGAAACTACTAGAAATTCGCACATATAAATTACATGCAGATGCTTCGCCGAGGTTTATTAAAGCCTTTCAACTGGCCCTGCAACTGCTTCGCGAAAGCGGCATCGACGTAGTGGCATTTGGTCAATCCAACCACGAGCACGACAGTTTTTACCTCGTTCGCGCGTTCAAAGATCAAACGCACATGGTTGCTTCACAAGATGCGTTTTACTCTTCGGAAGCTTGGCGACAAGGCCCCAGAGAAAGTCTGGTTGCCTGCATTGAGAGCTACCTCAATACTTTGCTCTGGCTCAACAATGGGGGCATCGAGGACCTGCGAAAACGCAATGGTTTGCTGGTGGAAGGCACCCCTTGTTGATCTGACCGCCGGGTGATTGAAGCTTTGCCTTTGGATACTTGCGTCCATTTGAGCGGCAGGGGTCTTACCCGCCAAACAGCCCCTCACTCCACCTCAGTTGGAATAATGTGTGTTTTGTAGTGCTTGCCTTGACTGGTCATGTCCATATACAAAGCATATTCGTCCCTGATCTGCGTGGCATTTGCTGGGTTTGATTGGGCTTGAATTAACAAAGCGTTCATCAAACTTCGGTTGTTTTGCAATGCATTGCAGGTCGTTTGGGTGAGGCCCAAATCGGGTCGCACACCATCTTTTGTGCATCGCCAATCGTTGATCATCAAACTTACCAATGGGCTGATATTGATCTGGGAAATGGCTTTGAGGGATTGCACGATCTCCAATTCCAACTCGACATCCACTTTTGAGTCGGCATTTTTATCTTCAGCCCCATCGTCCTCATCGTCATTCATTTCTTGTTTTGACCCAAGCACCACAGTTGAACTGTGTGAATCAGCGGCCACTGTAGAAATATTGACCGGGCAACTTTTATTAAATTCAAAGGGTGAATCACAATTAACTGGTTTTAATAAATTTGAATTTGAGTTCACACTGTTATTGGGTGTATCAAAAAAATGGATGGCCAAGAAAATACACACCAATGTTGCGAGCATTGGATAAAAGAGGCGGCTATTGATCATGATGAATATATAAATTTAAATATAAACAGCCGCCTCTAAAAATTAGATTTACTTCAACCCGTTGGCAATGCCTTGAGTTAATGAACTCGGGCTTGAAATATCGGTGTCACAAGTCCAATGCCAAACCATGACTCCGCCAAGGCCATATTGCTTGGCCCACTTCACCTTCTTTTCAATTGTTTTTACGCTGTTGATGGCAAAGGATTCATCTCTGTAGGTGACCGAATCCGATGAGATGTCGCTAGGCTTTAAATTAGGTGCCAATCGCTTGTAACAAATAGCACCTTGCTTTTGTGTTTTGCCATAAAAAGGCAAGCCAACCACAATGCGACTTTTTGGGGTTCCTTTCTTCACATATTCATTCACGAACTTCTGCATAAAGGGAATGCTGTTGGCATTTCCTGCGCCGTATGACATGAGGCCATACCAGTGAATTTTTCCATTGATGGCGTACTTTGCCGGGACATGACCCCCAGGAGCGCTCATCCAGCTTGCGGGCCCCACATCCACAGAAATGTGGGTTTTGTTACCCAGCAATCGGCGTAATTCTGTGTAATAAGCCAACTGGCCGGCTTGTTCGGCTCGGCTATTGGGATACTCAATATCCATGTTCATGCCATCGGCACCAATCTCTTTCATGTACTGAACCAGCAACTGCGCTGAGGCATCACGAGAAGCTTTTGATTGCAAAAATTCTGCACTGGCACTGACACCCACGGCCAGATACATTTGACGGCGAGGTTTGCTGTCATGCGCCCAAGTCTTTAATTGATTGAATTCTGAAGTTCGGCCAACGGACAGTGGGTTAAAGGTTCCATCGGTGGGTTGCAAATGCAATCCAAAATAAATAACCGAGGTGATTGGTGATTTTGCCCAGGCCTCGCTGGTCGTAAATTTGCTGGGATCGCCACCCGTGTAAAAGTAGTGAACGCCAAAGGCCATGGCGTTAATGCCACCAGTCAAAGCCATTGCGCAAAGGATTATTTTTAATGCGATAGATAATTTTTTCATGATGCTTCTCGGTTAGTAAGTTGTCTTCATCAGTGAACCCTTTTGTTCACCCGATCAATTAACTTGATGCTAACTTCAAAGGCCTCTATGAAATATCAAAATTGTTACTTTATGTATAAATTATATGAAAGCATGAGTTGCTAAGTCTTGCACATAGGAAATGGGCCACAAAACCCCAGAGGCAGGCGATTCCTTCCTTCTCTGGGTCCTCTTAAAAAACTCTTTTAAAACGTCCCCGAATACGCCCCGCCATCGGCCAGCACATTTTGGCCGGTCATGTAGGCCGCGTGCTGGCTGCACAAAAAGGCGCAGATGGCACCGAACTCTTGCGGGTTGCCGTAGCGCCCGGCCGGGATTTGCGCTTGCTGGATGGCGCGCATTTCTTCCACGGTTTTACCTTGCTTTTGCGCCATGGCGGGCAGCGTGGCGCGGATGCGGTCGGTGTCAAATTTGCCGGGCAGCAGGTTGTTGATGGTCACGCCTTGCGTGGCAATCTTGCTGCGCGATGCGCCCGCCACAAAACCCGTCAGCCCGCTGCGGGCGCCGTTGGACAAGCCCAGCACGTCGATGGGCGCCTTCACCGCGCTGGAGGTGATGTTGACAATGCGGCCAAAGCCGCGCGCAGCCATGCGGTCCACCGTGGCTTTAATCAGCTCGATGGGGGTGAGCATGTTGCCGTCGATGGCCTTGATCCAGGCCTCGCGGTCCCAGTCTCTGAAGTCGCCCGGCGGGGGGCCGCCCGCGTTGGTGACCACGATGTCGTAGTCTTTGCCGGGGCCACCGGGCACGTTCCAGATGGCTTCGCGACCGGCTTCGGTGGTGATGTCCACCGCCACACCGATCAGCTGCACTTTGCCCCCTGTTTCGGCTCGCAAGCCTTCAACGGCTTGGTTCAGCACCTCGGCGCCTCGGGCCACCATGACCACGTTCACGCCCTCCAATGCCAAAGCGCGCGCGCAGCCCCAGCCCAAGCCTTTGCTCGCGCCGCCTACCAATGCCCATTTGCCTGCAATGCCCAAGTCCATGTTGATCTCCTGAAGTTCATGTTGTGCGGCCCGCAGGCCGCGTCACCCAAAACACACCGCTCAGAACCAAGGTGGTTCCGGCAATGATCCAAATATTAAAAGGTTCGCCCAAAATCCACACCCCCATGAGCAGCGTGGACATGGGGCCGACCATGCCGGTTTGTGCCGTCAGGCCCGGCCCGATGCGCTCAATCGCCATCATGACCAGCAACACAGGCAACACCGTGCAAGCCGTGGCATTGAGCAGCGACAACCACAGCACGGGCTCGGCCACCTGGGCCGTAGAGAGGGGCCTGAGCAACAAAAATTGCAAGATACAAAACAGGCATGCCACGGTGGTGGCCAGGCCCGCCAGCCGCAAAGCCCCTAGGCGCTGCACCAATTGGCCGCTGTACGTCAGGTACAGAGCGTAGGCCACGGCACTCAAAAACACCAAAAACGCGCCCAGCACCGCGTCCGGCCCGGCCAAAGTGACCTCGTGCCCAAACACCAACATGACGCCGGAATAACTGATAGCCATGGCCACGCCTTGACGTTGACTGATGCGCTTTTTGAACAAAAACCACCCCAACACCAGCACCAAGGTGGGGTTGAGGTAAAGAATCAGCCGTTCCAGCGAGGCACTGATGTACTCCAGCCCCCAAAAATCCAGAAAGCTCGACAGGTAATAGCCCCCAAAGCCCAAACCCAACACACCCAGCCAGTCGCTGCGGGTAAGCGGCGGTTTGCCACGCCCGGCCCACCAGGCCATAAGCACAAACATAGGCAGCGCAAACAGCATGCGAAACATGACCAAGGTCACCGCATCCACGCCGTGCCGGTAAGCCAGTTTGACAATGATGGCCTTGCCACTGAAGGCGATGGAACCCGCCACCGCCAGCATCAAACCCGTGGAAACCTGCGCAGATCGCATGGAAGTCATAGACCTCAACGCCCCGTGCGGGCTTGCACCCATTGGAGCAGTTCGTCAGAAGCTACCTCGGGGGTGGTGGCGTGGTTGGCTTGCACCACCAGGTAGCGGCTGTCCGGGTGCACGGGCAGTTTTTTGTAAATGTTTTCTGAACCCGCGCCATGCAGGGGATCGAGCGTGCCAATGGCCCAAAACACGGGTACAGGTTTCATAAATGCCTGCGCACTCAAGGCCATGTTGCCCCAACCTTGAGGGTTGAAATAGCTCCACAAGGATGCTGCCGACACCTTGACCGGACGCCGCTGACCTTGGTTGATGTCGGTCATTTCAACCAGGGTTTCGCCCTGCCCGGCCTCCAGCAGTTGGCGCGCTGCATCGACACTGCGGCGCACCTCGGGCACTTGATAAAAATATTCAGGGACATGGCCCGGTGCCAACGGCAGCACGGCATCGGCATCGCCCACTTGGGCCATGTAAGCCAAGGCGGCATTGGCCCCAAAACTCTGTCCACCCACCGCCACCCATTGCACACCCGACTGCCGTAACTCCGCAACGGTTTGACGAATTTGCGCCAAAGCGTCGGCATAAGGCCGGTCGTACATTCGGTTGCGGGACCAGGGCATTTCGATCAGCTTGACCGCGCAAAGGGGCGTCAGTTTTTGGACCACCGTTTTCAGAAACGGCGACTGGGGCATGCCCCATTTACCGTGCATCAACACCACGCCACAAGTGGCTGGTTGTGCCCAAGCCGCAGGGCCTGCCAAAGCCAATATGCAGGCGCAGGCCAAAGCACTGGCCACGCGCAGACCGAGCCAGCAGCTGGGCATCAAAACCCAACCGCCTGACCGTCGCGGCGGGGGTCGCTGGCGGCCATGTAGCCTTCTACCCCGGGGTCGCCCATGCGCCAGATGAACTGGCCAGCGCCGAAGTCTTGATAGGAATCGTTGATGACGTCCAACTGGTGGCCGCGTGCGATCAGGCCCTGCACGGTTTGGCCGTCCAAGGCCGCCTCAACGTTGATGTTCAGGCCCGCGTTGTAGCGCCAGCGCGGGGCATCGCAAGCGGCTTGGGGGTTTTGGCCGTAATCGAGCATGCGCACCAGGGTTTGCATGTGGCCCTGCGGTTGCATGTTGCCGCCCATCACGCCGTAGCTCATGACCGGCTGCCCGTCTTTGGTGAGGAAAGCCGGAATGATGGTCTGAAACGGCCGCTTGCCCGGGGCCACCAAGTTGGCTATGTTGGGGCCTTGCGGGTGAGTGCTGAAACCGTGGCCACGGTTTTGCAAGCTGATGCCGTAGGTGGGCTCTACACAGCCCGAGCCAAAGCCCATGAAATTGCTCTGAATAAAGCTGATCATCATGCCGTTTTCGTCGGCCGCTGTGAGGTATATGGTGCCGCCCTTGACCGGGTTGCCCGCCTGGAAGTCTTGTGCCTTGTTCAGGTCAATCAGTTTGGCGCGGCTGGCCAGATAAGCCGGATCGAGCATTTGCGCGGGCGTGACCTCCATGTAGCGCGAATCGGCCACGTAGCGGTACACGTCGGCAAAGGCGAGTTTGATGGCTTCGATTTGCAGATGCTGCGAATCCACACCGTCCACGGCGTGGCTGGCCAGATCGAAATTAGACAAAATGCCCAGCGCGATCAAGGCGGCGATGCCCTGCCCGTTGGGTGGGATCTCGTGCAAGGTGTAGCCCCGGTAGTCTTGTGCAATGGGCTTAACCCACTCGGGCTTGAAATCAGCCAGATCTTTGGCAGTGATGCTGCCGCCGTGCTCTTTGGCAAAGCGCTCAATGGCTTCGGCAATTTCACCCCCATACAGCGCCTGGCCTTGGGTGGCGGCAATGGCTTTCAGGCCACGCGCTGCGTTTTTGAAGCGGAACAATTCGCCCACTTCGGGGGCCCGGCCCCAGGGCAAAAAGCTTTGCGCAAAACCGGGTTGCGACTGCAACTCAGGCGTGGCCGCCGCCCATTTTTGCTGCACCACCACGGGGATCAAGTAACCCCGTTCGGCGATGTCAATGGCGGGTTCCAGTAAATCAGCAAAGGGCAATTTGCCAAAGCGTTCGCTCAAGGCCACCCAACCCGCCACCGCACCGGGCACGGTGACCGAGTCAAAACCGCGCTTGGGGGGCGACGCGGCATCGGTGCCGTATTTGCGGTGAAAGTAATCGGGTGTCCAGGTGGCAGGGGCCGGGCCGGATGAATTGAGGCCGTGAAGTTCTTTGCCATCCCACAAAATCGCAAAAGCGTCCGAGCCCAAACCGCAGCTCACGGGTTCGGTGAGGGTGATGACGGCTGCGGCGGCAATGGCGGCATCGACCGCGTTGCCGCCCTTGAGCATCATGCGCAAACCGGCTTGTGCGGCCAGCGGGTGCGACGTGGACACCACGTTGCGCGCAAACAAGGGCAGTCGGGTGCTGGTGTAGGGGTATTGGTTTTGAAACTGCATGTCAGTCCAGGGTGATCTTGCGCTCGGTGATGGTTTTTTTCCATTTGGCCGATTCATTGGCCAGCATTGTGGCAAATTGGGCAGGGGTGCCGCCCACGGGCTCAATGCCAAGACGCTGGAGTTTGTCCACCACTTCGGGGTCTTGCAGCACTTGGTTGGCCGCCGAGTTGACCCGGGTGACCACATCGGCCGGCAAACCCTTGGGGCCAAACAAGCCAAACCAAGTGGTGGATTCATAGCCCGGCAGCACATCGGCAATGGGCGGCACGCCGGGGGCCAGCGGTGTGGCCTTGAGCGACGTGACACCTAAAGCGCGCAAACGGCCATCGCGCACATGGGGCAAGCCCGTGGGCAAACTGTCAAACATGACATCCAGTTTGCCGCTCACCAAATCGGGAATGGCCAAAGCCGTGCCCTTGTAGGGGATGTGCACCACAAACAAATTGGCCTGCGCCTTGAACAACTCGGCCGTCAACTGCACGATGGTGCCGTTGCCGCTGGAAGCGTAGTTCAGCCGTCCGGGGTTCTTTTTGGCGTAATCAATCCATTCCTTCACCGTTTTGGCCGGGGAGCTGTTGGGGACCAACATGATGCTGGGGGCGTTGCCCACTTGACTGATGGGGCTGAAATCGCGCACCGCGTCATAGGGCATGCGGGGGTTCAGGTTGGGCCCAATCGAATGCGTGCTGGAGGTGGCCAGCAGCAAGGTGTACCCGTCCGGCACGGCCTTGGCGGCCAAGTCCGAACCTAAAGTACCGCCTGCACCCGGGCGGTTTTCGACCACCAAATTCGTCCCCAGCTTTTCACTGAGCTTTTGCGAGAGCGTGCGAGCAAACAAATCGGTCGCCCCACCCGCCGGAAAAGGCACGATCAAGCGCACCGGCTTGCTCGGATAGGTCTGGGCTTGCACAGGGTTCAGGCAGGCCAAACCCACAAAAGTGGCCAACAAGGTGCGAATGAAGTTTTGTCTTTTCATGGCTTGTGCTTGAGCTTGGGTTAGTGGTTAGGTTTGGGCAAATTGAGGGGCGAAAAAGTCGTTATCGGGTCTGGAAGTGAGTCCCATGATGGGTCTGGTGGCAGGCCCCCAAAAGGCCCTGCACTACCGGGAAAAGCATTTTGGCAGACCCTGACCCAAGTCTTGCGCTCCCAAGTGACATGCCCATTTAAACCGCCCCATGCAAAACGGCCTCCTAGGAGGCCGTTTTGGCGTTTAAAAGCTCAGTCGGTCAT
>CAMDXR010000134.1 GCA_945877725.1 Limnohabitans sp. Rim8 | reverse complement strand
GCGCCACATCAGGCGTGTTGAATCAGGCTTGTCGCATCAGGCGAGTCGCATCAACGGATCTCAGCTAACTGAGTCTTAGCAGGCGATCGTAAGTTCAAGCCCATTGGCTTTATCCGCTGGTTTTATCTTTTGTTTGGGTATCCTCCAATGCCATGGCCAAGGTGTCCGCTGGGTGCGCCTTGACCTTTGCGCGCCTTTACACTTGCGACCTATGCGTTCATCCCAATCCCCTCGACCCTCTGCCGGCGCCACCACTGGCCAATCGGCCGCCAAAAAGCCCGTTCACCGTGCACCCAAAGGCGAGTCTTCACATGAGATTCGCATCATCGGCGGGCAATGGCGGCGGACGCGCCTCAAGGTCATCGACAAACCGGGTTTGCGCCCCACCCCTGACCGCGTGCGGGAAACCCTTTTTAATTGGTTGGGCCAAGACCTGACAGGCTGGCGCTGTGTTGACGCCTTTGCAGGGACGGGCGTGCTGGGCCTAGAGGCCGCCTCGCGGGGTGCGGCCCAGGTGCTGATGGTCGAACAAGACGCCGTGTTGGTGCGCGATCTGTACCAAAACATCACCCGTTTGAAAGCGGGCATGGTCAATGTGCAGCGTGGCGACGGGGTGGCCGCATTGACGCGCTTGCCTGTGGGCAGTGTGGATCTGGTGTTCATTGACCCCCCCTTTGATGGCCTCTTGTTTGAACCCGCCCTGAAAGCCGCCGCTCAGGCCGTGCCTGCTGGGGGCTGGATTTATTTGGAGGCGCCCGTGAAATGGACCGACGAAGCGCTGGCGCCGCTGGGGCTGCAATGCCAGCGCCACCTCAAAGCCGGTGCGGTGCATGCACATCTGTTGCAACGCACCGCATAATTCCCAAGATCAATTCAGTTAACCTGCCTCTGCCTCGCCAAGGACACCGCCATGAGCCGATCCGCCAACAAGCTTGTCACCGCTGTTTATTCGGGCACCTTCGACCCGCTGACCCTGGGGCACGAGGATGCCATTCGCCGTGCGGCGCAAATGTTTGACCAAGTCATCATCGCGGTGGCCCGTGCGCACCACAAAAACACCCTGTTTTCTTTGGACGAACGGTTGGCTTTGGCGCAAGTCGCACTGGCCGATTGCCCCAATGTGAAGGCGCTGCCCTTTGATGGTTTGATTGTTGATTTTGTGCGCTCGCAACACGCCCAGGTCATTGTGCGTGGCCTGCGCTCGGTGACCGACTACGACTACGAAACCCAGATGTCGGGCATGAACCGACACTTGGCCCCGGAATTGGACACCGTGTTCTTGCACACCAGTGCGGGTGTGCAGCACATCAGCAGCACCCTGGTGCGCGAGATCGCCAAACTGGGCGGCGATGTCTCCGGTTTGGTGTCGGGTGCCGTATTTCAAGCACTGCAGGCCAAAACGGCCACCAAGCATTGAATTTGACACTCTGGTTTCAAATCTCCGCGCCTTCCACCAAAAAGCGCACCCGCTTTTGGCCTTGCCACTCATCGGCGTCCAGTCGGTAAGCCAGTTTCACCCGCGCGGGCAAAGGCTCGGTCCGGCCAAACCAGATGCCCTCAACCGGTTGGCCTTGGTGTTTCATCTTGAGCGCAAGGTGCTTTTCACCCACCAGCCGTTGCGACACCACCTCAATCACCTCGCAAAACACCGGCGGGGCAAAGCCTTGGCCCCAAACTTCGTGGTGCAGCATCTCCACCAGGTCCACGCGGCGGTATTCGGCGGGCAGGGGGCCATCGGTTTCCAGGCGGCGTTGCAGCGTGGCGGCATCCAACCACTCCAAGGCGACTTGGTTCAGGGTTTCTTCAAACAGGTCTAGGTGTTCTTCGGCAATGGTGCAACCTGCGGCCATGGCGTGACCACCAAAGCGCAGCAGCACACCCGGGGCGCGTTTGGCCACCAAGTCCAGTGCGTCGCGCAAATGAAAACCGGCAATGGAACGCCCCGAACCCTTCAGTTCATGCTCTTTGCCGGGGGCGCTGCTGGCTGCAAACACAAAGGTCGGACGGTGCAATTTGTCCTTGATGCGCGAGGCCACAATGCCCACCACGCCTTCGTGAAAGTCTGGGTCGAAGACACAAATGGCGGGTGGCGGCTCATCGCCTTCGTCAAACAGCGATTCGGCCAAATCCATGGCCATCTCGCGCATGTCGCCCTCAATCACGCGGCGCTCCCGGTTGATGGCATCCAACTGTTTGGCCAATTCGTCGGCACGCCCTGCGTCGTCGGTCAGCAGGCATTCGATGCCCAGCGTCATATCGGCCAAGCGCCCTGCGGCATTGATGCGCGGCCCCAGTGCAAAGCCAAAGTCAAAAGTGGTGGCCTTGGTGGTTTCGCGGCCGGCCGCGCGAAACAGCGCGGACATGCCCGGCGGCATGGCCCCAGCCCGCACGCGTCGCAGGCCTTGCGCCACCAAGCGGCGGTTGTTGGCATCTAGGCGCACCACGTCGGCCACGGTGCCCAGCGCCACCAGCGGCAGCAAAGCGTCCAGCCGGGGTTGGTTGGCGGCATCAAACAGGCCCCGCTGGCGCAGTTCGGCGCGCAGGGCCAGCAACACATAAAACATCACGCCCACCCCCGCCAGAGATTTGCTGGTGAAACTGCAGCCCGGTTGGTTGGGGTTGACGATGACCTCGGCGTTGGGCAATTCGCTGCCCGGCAAATGGTGGTCGGTGACCAGCACCTGCAAACCCAGGGCTTGCGCCGCTTGCACGCCCGCTACGCTGGCAATGCCGTTGTCCACTGTAATCAAGACATCGGCCCCTTGCGCATGAACCCGCTCGGCAATGGGCGGGGTCAGGCCGTAACCATCGACCACGCGGTCGGGCACCAGATAAGCCACATTTTTGGCCCCCAAAATGCGCAGGCCGCGCACAGCCACGGCACAGGCGGTGGCGCCATCGCAGTCGTAATCGGCCACCACACACAGGCGCTTGTTTTGCCCTATGGCGTTTGCCAGCAGTTGCGCCGCTTGTTGTGTGCCCAACATGCCCGCAGGGGGCAGCAGAAGGTTCAGGGCATCGTCCAGTTCGTCCTTGGACAAAACGCCACGGGCCGCATACAGGCGGGCCAGCAGCGGGTGAATGCCCGCTTGTTCCAGCGCCCATGCGCTGCGGGGCGGTACGTCTCGGGTCAGCAAATTCATGGGGTCAGCAAGGCCTCAAGGGCCGTTAAAGGGGTGGTTTTGTTAAAAATGCGGGCCACGCGTTGATGCCAAGCCAACGGAATGGCCTGATAAGTGTGGGCGGCGTTTTCGCTGCAAAGGCTCAAGCTGGCCTGGCCGGTGGTTTTCAGGTGGTCTAAAACTTCGGCCAACACGGTGGCATCCAGTGTTTGCCAGGCTTGTCGCCAAGCTTGCACATCGCCCCTCAAAGCGCTGGCGCGCAGGGCATCGGGCACTTGGATGCGCTGAGTCCGGGGCGCTGGATTTGCTGCGTCAATGGGCAGCGCGCCTGCGCCATGCAGCCAAAAAGAGTTGACCGTGTGTTGTCGGCGTGCTTCACGGGCATCGTTCGCCGGGTGGTTGTACAGCAGCATTTGCATCTCGCTTTGCAGGCGGTGCAGGGGCCGGGCAGCGGGGTGATCAGTCAGCCAGGGCTTCACGTTTTGGCCCGTCACCCGGTCAAGCGAGGCCGTGGGCAGGTGCGCCAGCAACTCGCCTTGGGCGTGCCAAGCCAGTGCGCTGTGCCAGGTCACTTGCAAGCCGTCTTCGAGTAAGTAGGGCTGCATGGCTTGCAGCAATTGGCGCGACTCATCGTCAGTCAAGTAAAGGCTGGCGGGGTCCAACATGACCACTTGGTCCATGCCGACTTGCCAGTGGCAGGGCGTGATCAAAGCTTGCGGGGCCGAGCTGGGTTGGCTGTTTTGAGCACTGTGCCAGGCCGCCCAAGGCAGGGCGTCAGCTTGGCCGTTCCAGCCCAAAGCGTGGGCGTGCAGCCGTTCGTGCGGCATGTGCAAATCGGTGTCGGCCAAGGGGCTTTGAGTCGTTTGCTGGCGCTGCAACAGGCCCAGCAAGTCTTGCAAATGGGGCAGCTGCAAGCCTGTCAAAGCCTTGGGGTCGTGCAAGGCATGGCTGGCTGCGTAAGGAATGATCAGGTGCATGGGGCTGGATTGTCGCAGGCCCGGTCTGGGGCCATCACCACGCGGAAGCTGCCAGAAATAACGGGAACAACGGGAACAACGGGGAAAACGGGGAAAACGGGGAAAACTGGAATATCGGGACCAATGGGAATATTGGTAAATTCTGTATTTTCGTTAGTTTTGGGGTTTTCACGCCCAACTCAGCTCATGTTCACCCCAAAGATCACGGCCAAGGCAATGGCACAAATCACGGCCCAGATGCCCCGGTTGTTTTTCTCGATGAATTTGAGCAACACGTCTTCCATGCTTTTCGAGATGTGTTTGGGTGGTGGTTTGTCCATTGAGGGCTTTCATTAGGGGGGTTCAATGCAGTCGGTCTGTGAATTCGGTGAACGCAATCTTTAAAAGCAACCAGTCAAGTGTGGGTGTTTATTTGGGCTTGGCCGCAGCGTCAAGTGTCTGGGCATCAAGCCCAGTCCTCGCCCATGTCCCATGACATATCGCCAGCATCGCCAGCATCACCGGCATCGGCCACCTCGCCTGCAGGGGGTTCTTGCGCCATCGATTCGGGCGCGGGCTCTTCTGTGGCTTTCGCTGTTGGGGAGTGAGAAGAAGGGGCAGAGTTGCCCATCAAGCTTTGAATGCCCTGGAACAACAAGCCACCCGCCACCACGCCCGCTGCCGTAGTGGCCACTTGGGCCATCAAGCCACCGCCCCAAGCGCTTGCGCTGGCCTGAGCTGCAACCGGTTGGGTTGCTGATGTTGCCCCTACAGGGCGGTTTGTCGGCAAGGGGGCGCTGACCATTGAAGCTGTTGGTGGCTTGGGCGTCTCGGGTGCGCGCCCCCAGTTTTGCGTTCCGGCGTTCAGGAAACCAGAGGCTCCACCCCCGACACCGGAGCCAATCCCGGAGCCGATCCCGGATCCGTTGAGAGCCGCAGCGTTTTGTGCCGCCACCAAGCGGATCTGCAACTCGGCGCTTTGTGCCTCCAGTTGCTGAATCCGTGTTTGTGCCGCCTCCAGCGCCAAACCCACCCCCATGGCGCGCTGCACCAATAAATAGGGGGCATCGGCTTGGCCCGATACAGCCTCTCGAATCAAGGCATCGGCGACCGGGTCTTTGGGGTCGGCGCGGGTTTGGCGCAAAGCAATCAAAAATTGCTGCAGTTGGTCACGTTCTGTGGCGTTCATGGCGGTCCCTTTGGAGCGGTTTGATGGGCATTATGGGCAAGGTGCGTATTTGCCTGAATTGAAAAGGCTGCTGGGATGGGCGGCGTATTGCCCCGGCAATTGGCGGGATCCCGAGACCCGTTCAAAGGCACAATGCCCGGACCGTTTAAAAAACATCGGAGACAGCATGAAAGAAGCCCCCTATGCCTGGGTGGTGGTTTGGGCCACTTTTGTATGCCTGGCCATCATCTTCGGGGTGTCGTATTCGTTTGCAGCTTTTTTTGAATCTTTTGCCACCGAGTTCTCGGCCCAGCGGGCCGATGTGTCCTGGATTTTTGGCCTCTCGGGCTTTGTCTACTTTGTGCTGGGCGCTGGCGGCGGCATGCTGGCCGACCGATTCGGGCCGCGCCGGGTTTGCTCTGCCGGCATGGCCCTGATTGCGCTGGGGCTGCTGGCCACCAGTTGGGCCACTTCACTGCTGGCGGTTTACCTGAGCTATGGCCTCTTGGTGGGTTTGGGCATCGCCCTGGTTTACACGCCCTCGATTGCCAGTGTTCAGCCGTGGTTCACCACCCGCCGTGGGCTGGCTGGCGGCATTGCCAGTTCGGGCGTCGGGGCGGGCACCTTGCTGGTGCCCGTGCTGGTGGCCATGGCTATTGGCCCCATGCCTTGGCGCGATGCCATGCGCGGCTTGGCCTTGGGGGTTTTGGTGCTGGGCCTGTTGGCGGCGGCTTTGATGCGGCGTGCGCCTGCCACTTTGGGAACCGGCACAGGGGGGTCAGCCAGTGGCCTGACATTACGCGAGACCCTTCGCACGCCCACATTCCGCTGGTTTTACCTGGCCACCGTACTGGCCTCGCCAGTCATGTTCATCCCGTTTGCCCATGTCTCGGCCTCCGCACGCGACTTGGGCCTGAGTGAAGCCCTGGCCGTTGGTCTGGTGGGTTTGATTGGCATAGGGAGTTTGGTGGGGCGCTTTGCCATTGGCTGGGTGGCCGACCGACTGGGCCGCGCACAAACCTTGGTGCTGTTGCAACTGTCCATGGGCGCGTCTTACTTGCTTTGGGGGGCCGCCAGTGGCTACGTGATGCTGGCCTTGTTTGCACTGTGGTTTGGGCTGAGTTATGGCAGCATCGTGTCGCTCTTGCCTGCGCTGTGCATGGATTACTTTGGGGGCAAATCGGTGGCCAGCGTGGTGGGCACGCTCTACAGTGGGGCCGCTGTGGGTAATTTGCTGGGGCCGGTGCTGGCGGGTGCGGTGTTTGACTACAGTGGCCACTACTTTGGGGTCATGGCCGTATGCCTGGCCCTGTCACTTTGCGCTACTTTTGCCTCACGCCAGATGAAAAACAGTGGCCAGATGCGTTATTGACCGGGCTGATCGCCCTGCCAACCCATGAAAGGAACGAGCCCATGCACAACGACTTGCACGCGCTGAGACGGATTCTGAAAACCTGCCACACCCTGGCCGTGGTGGGCTTGTCGGCCGAATGGCATCGGCCCAGTTATTTCGCGGCCAAGTACATGCAGTCGCATGGTTTTCGTGTGGTGCCCGTCAACCCCCGCTATGCGGGAGGCCAAATACTGGGCGAAACCTGTTACGCCAGTTTGGGCGATATTCCGTTTGCGGTGGACATGGTCGATGTGTTTCGCCGCGCCGAAGATGTGCTGCCCATTGCCCAGCAGGCGGTACACATTGGCGCCCGGTGTTTGTGGCAGCAACTGGGCGTGGTCAACGCAGAGGCCGATGCACTGGTGCGCCAAGCCGGGCTGGATTCGGTGCTGAACCGTTGCGTCAAGATTGAACACGCCCGCCTCTTTGGTGGCCTGAACTGGGTCGGTGTGAACACCGGCATTGTTTCGGCACGCCGCTTGACCTGAACTGACTCTGATCCCTCCTGCATTGACCTGACCTGACCTGAGCCCACCGCCATGACCGACCGTCAATTTCACCCCGAAACCCTGGCCATCCACGCTGGGCAAATTCCCGACGCCGCCACGGGTGCGCGAGCCCTGCCCATTTACCAAACCAGCAGCTTTGTGTTTGACAGCGCCGAACACGCCGCTTCGTTGTTTAACTTGCAGACCTTTGGCAATGTGTATTCGCGCCTGAGTAACCCCACGGTGGCGGTGCTCGAAGAACGGGTCGCGGCCCTCGAAAATGGGCGTGCTGCCGTGGCCAGTGCCTCCGGCATGGCGGCCGAAACCATGGCCCTCATGACCATTTTGCAAGCGGGCGACCATTTGGTGGCTGCGGGGGCTTTGTATGGCGGCTCGGTCACTCTGTTGGCCGTGAGCCTGGCCAAATTCGGCATTGAAACCAGCTTTGTGGATGCCCACCAGCCCGAGGCTTTTGCCGCTGCCATGCGCCCCAACACGCGGGCGGTGTTTGCCGAAAGCCTGGGCAACCCCAGCATGGTGGTGTTGGACATAGCGGCCGTGGCCGAAGTGGCCCACGCCCATGGCGTGCCGCTCATCATCGACAACACCGTGCCCAGCCCTCTGCTGTGCAATCCGCTGGCGCTGGGGGCCGACATCGTGGTGCACTCGGCCACCAAATACTTGGCCGGGCACGGCACCACGCTTGGCGGGGTGGTGATCGAGGGCGGCAATTTCCCGTGGGACAACGGCAAGTTTCCCGGCATGACCGAGCCTTCTAAGGGCTACCACGGCGTGAAGTTTTACGAAACCTTTGGTGACTTTGGTTTCAGCATGCGCTGCCGCATGGAAAGTCTGCGGGTTTTCGGCGCTGCACTCAGCCCCATGAGCGCTTGGCAAATTCTGCAAGGCGTCGAAACCCTGCCCCTGCGCATGCAAAA
>CAMDXR010000133.1 GCA_945877725.1 Limnohabitans sp. Rim8 | reverse complement strand
CGGACTCAATAACGCCCAACTCGAAGCTGTGAACTATGTGTCGGGGCCGTGCCTGGTGTTGGCAGGGGCCGGGTCGGGCAAAACGCGCGTGATCACGCACAAAATTGGCCGTTTGATGGAGGCCGGGCTAGAGCCCAAGCGCATCGCAGCCATCACTTTTACCAACAAAGCCGCTGCCGAAATGCGCGAGCGCGCCAAGCAGTTGATCGGGCACGCTGCCAAGGAGGTGCTGATTTGCACTTTTCACGCCTTGGGCGTACGCATCATGCGCGAAGATGGTGCGGTGCTGGGCCTGAAACCGCAGTTCAGCATCATGGACGCGGACGATGTGACCAGTATTTTGAAAGACTGCGGGGGCACCACCGATGCCGCCACCGCCCGCCAATGGCAGTGGACCATCAGCCTGTGGAAAAACATGGGCCTCAACGCCGAGCAAGCCGCCGCCCAAGCCCCAGACGACAACGCCCGGGTCATCGCCCGGATCATGGGGCTGTATGAAGAGCGTTTAAGCGCTTACCAAAGCGTGGATTTTGACGACTTGATCGGCATGCCGCTGAAGTTGTTGGCCCATTACCCAGAGGTGCGCGAGCGCTGGCAGGCCAAGATGGGCCATGTGCTGGTGGACGAGTACCAAGACACCAATGCCACCCAATACGAGGTGTTGAAACACTTGGTGGGCGAGCGTGCCCGGTTCACGGCGGTGGGCGACGACGACCAGTCCATTTATGGCTGGCGGGGCGCGACGCTGGACAACCTGAAGCGCCTGCCCGAGGATTTTCCCAAGCTGAAAGTGATCAAGCTGGAGCAAAACTACCGCTCGACCAGCGCCATCTTGCGGGCCGCCAACAACGTGATCGCGTCCAACCCCAAGCTGTTTCCCAAAACCCTGTTTTCTGAACTGGGCGAGGGGGAGCCGGTGCGTGTGGTGATAGCGGTGAATGAAGAACACGAAGCCGACCGCGCTGTGGCCCGCATCCAATCCATTCGCAGCGGGCATTCGCTGGAGTCCAAACACCGTGAATTTCAGGACTTTGCCATTCTGTACCGTGCCAATCACATGGCTAGGCCTTTTGAGCAATCTTTGCGCCGCGCCAATATTCCGTACAAAGTTTCGGGTGGCCAAAGCTTTTTTGACAAAGCCGAGATCAAGGACCTGTGCGCTTGGTTCCGCTTGTGGATCAACAACAACGACGACCCGGCGTTTTTGCGGGCCATCACCAGCCCCAAACGCGGCATTGGGCACCAGACGTTGGGGCAACTGGGCACCTTTGCAACTAAATACAAAATCAGCTTGTTCGAGGCCTTGTTTGCAGGCAGCCTGCCCAGCGCCGTGAACAGCCGTGCCGTGGCTGGCCTGCACGAGTTCGGGCGTTACATCAATGACCTGGAATACCGCGCCCGTCAGACGATGGGCCAAGAAGCGGCGCTGGCGTTTTTGCTTGAATGGCTGAAAGAGATTGGCTACGAACAGCATTTGTACGACGGCGAGGACAACGAAAAGGTGGCCGCTGCACGCTGGACCAACGTGCTGGAGTTTTGTGACTGGATGGCCGGACGCTGCGGGGGTGAGATTGAAGACGCCACCGGGGCGCAGAGCACCGAAAGCAAAAGTTTGCTCGAGGTAGCGCAAACCATCTCTTTGATCTCGACCTTGAGCGAACGCGAAAAAGACCAAAACGTGGTCACCTTGTCCACGTTGCACGCTTCCAAGGGTTTGGAGTGGCCGCATGTGATGCTGGTGGGGGTGAACGAGGGCCTGCTGCCCTTCAAGCTGGGCGATAACGAATCAAACTCCGGAAAAAGCGATGGCCCCATGAGCGAGGGCATTTTGCAGCGCTTGGAAGAAGAGCGCCGCCTGATGTATGTGGGCGTAACCCGCGCCCAGCGCAGCCTGGCCGTGAGTTGGACCCAGCGCCGCAAAAAGGGACGTGAAACCGTGGCCGCCCTGCCCAGCCGCTTCATTGCCGAGATGCGACTGGACGAAAACACCATCAAAGAAGACCCGCGCGAAAAGCTCAAAGCCCTGCGCGCCGAATTTGCCCAGCGCGCTGCCGATGCTGCGGCAGAAGCGGCGGCCAAGCCCAACTAAGGGGCCAAGACGGGTTTTTGCCAAACCCGCCACCCACAAAACACAAAAAGCCCGAGGGGTCACATCGGGCTTTTTGCAAGTTGCACCTAAAAATCAGGTGCTTCTAAACGCCCTTTCCGGGCCGCAAGCTCAGTCTGCGTATTTGCCAGCAGCGTCTACCGCCGCCTTGATCTTGATTATTTCGGCAGCCACAAACTTCTTGTGTTCAGCCGGATCGGTGCGGTTATCCGTGACGACCAGAGCGCCAAGACCTTCGTTCTTCTTGATGAACTCAGGGTCTTTGAGCGACTTTTTAAGGGCTTCGTTCAGGGTTTTGGTGATTGCAGCAGGCGTTCCTTTGGGGGCGTACAAGCCGTGCCAAATGGTGAGGTTAAAGCCCTTCATGCCCATCTCTTGCAAGCTGGGGTAGTACTTCAGCACAGGGTGGGTGCTCAGGGGCTTGGCTGTGGTCACGGCAAACGCCTTGACACGACCGCCTTCGATCTGACCCGTGGTGTTGGTGGTTTGGTCACACATCACATCAACCTGGCCGCCAATCAGGGCGGTCATGGCGGGTCCGGTGCCACCGAACGGAATGGTGGTCATGGCATCTTTGGATTGCAAATTAGACTGCCAGAGCAAGCCACAAATGTGCGAGGCAGAACCCAAACCAGCGTGCGCAATGTTCAACTTGCCGGCGTTGGCACGGATGTAGTTTTCGAAATCGCGGTAGGTGTTGGCGGGCAACTGAGGCTTGCCGACCAAGGTCATGGGCACGTCGTTGACCATGCCCAAATACTCAAAGTCTTCCAGCGGTTTGTAGGAAAGCTTGCGATACAAAGCAGGCGTTGCGGCCATGCCGATGTGAAACAACAAGAGTGTGTGGCCATCGGGCGCCGCTTTGGCCACTTTGTTGGCTCCGATGGTGCCGCCAGCGCCGGCTGCGTTCTCAACGACAAAGTTGCTGCCGGGAACATGCTTGCGCATGACTTCGGCCAAATCACGGGCCACGCGGTCCGTCGGGCCGCCTGCCGCAAAAGGCACCACGATGGAGATAGGCTTGGAGCCCGGAAAAGTCTGGGCCTGGGCACCCACTGAAACTGCGGCCAAGGCGGCCAAGGCAATCCATTGCTTCATAAAGAGACACTCCTAAAATTGATAGGTAAGTTTAAAACCATCAAGAGTGTCACGAAATCGCGGAAAGTACTTAGCGGCTAATCCTTGTTTACCCTGATGTTTGCAAGGATTTAACGGCTAAAAAAGCTGAAAACGACCTCACTTGTAGCTGCGCGCGTCTTCAATCACTTTGCCATCGTTGGCCAAACTGCCGGGGGCCACCAAATGCACATCCCCGCGCAACTTGGTCACGTCACGCACGGCCTCATTCACGCGGGATTTCAAGCCATCATCCATCAAATGGGCGGTCTCCACATGCAGCGCCATTTGGTCATTGGCCATCTCGCCGGTCACCACCAAACGGGCTTTGCTCAACTCAGGAAATCGTTTGACGATTTCAGCCACCTGACCCGGGTGGACAAACATGCCCCGAATTTTGGTGGTCTGATCGGCACGGCCCATCCAGCCCTTGATGCGTTGGCCCGTGCGCCCCGTCGGGCACATGCCGGGCAATATGGCCGACAAATCCCCTGTGCCAAAGCGAATCAAGGGGTAATCCGGGTTGAGCGTGGTGATCACCAACTCGCCCACCTCGCCTTCGGGCACAGGGTCCCCTGTGCCAGGACGCACGATCTCAACAATCACCCCCTCGTCCAAAACCAAGCCTTCACGCGCGGCGGTTTCGTAAGCAATCAGGCCCACATCGGCCGTGGCGTAACACTGGTAGGCGTCGACACCGTGTGCGGTCATCCAGTCGCGCAAACTGGGTGGAAACGCCTCACCCGAGACCAGTGCTTTGCGCACGCTGGGCAAGGACACGCCCATTTCAGCGGCTTTTTCCAAGATGATTTTCAGGAAGCTGGGGGTGCCGATGTAACCCGCTGGCTGCAACTCGGTCATGGCACTGACTTGCTGCTCGGTTTGGCCAGTGCCGCCAGGGAACACGGTGCAACCCAAGGCATGGGCCCCGGTTTCCATCATGGAACCAGCCGGGGTGAAGTGGTAACTGAAGCAGTTGTGAATGAGTTCACCGGGTCTAAAACCAGCGGCAAACATGGCACGCGCCATGCGCCAATAATCGGCACGGGTGCCCTCAGGCTCGTAAATGGTGCCAGGGCTGGCAAACACTCGGGGCATGGCCTTGCCAAAACCCAAGGTGCTGAATCCACCAAACACCGATCCACCCGCAGCGCGGCTGGCTTGTTGCCGCGCCAACAACTCGTATTTGCGAACCACCGGCAACTTAGCCAGGCTTGCCCGGCTGTTCACGCCTGACGGCACGACATCTTTGAGCCATTCGGCCAAGGCCGGGGCATGCGCCTGGGCATAGGCCACTTGCGCGGGCAGGGCCGCCAGCAAAGCGGCCTCACGGACTTCTGGGGCACGGGTTTCGAGGGCGTCGTAGTGCTTCATGGGGATAGACAGATCAATTTATATGCGTGCCCCTGCGCGCAAAGAAACGGGTGTGCGGGTGATCCATTCGCGCGCAGGGGCGCGCTCCCACAAGTAACAAGCGACGTCTAAAAGACGCTCAGGCTAACCAGCGCTTGCGGCGCTTGTAGCTCTTGACATCTTTGAAGCTCTTGCGCTCTCCGCCACCCATGCCCAGATAAAACTCTTTCACGTCCTCGTTGGTGCGCAGGTCTTCAGCGGCCCCATCCATCACGATCCGGCCCGACTCCATGATGTAGCCGTAATCCGCATACTTCAGGGCCATGTTGGTGTTTTGCTCGGCGATCAAAAAGGTGACCTTTTCCTTTTCGTTCAAGTCCTTGACGATGTTGAATACCTCTTCCACGATCTGCGGCGCCAAACCCATGGAGGGTTCGTCGAGCAGCATCACGCTGGGGTTGGTCATCAGGGCGCGGCCAATGGCACACATTTGTTGTTCACCGCCAGAGGTGTAGGCCGCTTGCGACGTGCGCCGCGTTTTGAGGCGCGGAAAATACGTGTAAACCTTTTCCAAATTGGCCGCCACCTCACCCTTGTCGGTGCGGGTGTAACTGCCGGTCATCAGGTTGTCCTCGATGGTCAGGTGCGCAAAGCAATGGCGGCCCTCCATCACTTGCACCACGCCCCGGTTGACCAGGTCAGCGGGGGTGAGGTTTTCGATGCGCTCACCGCGCAAATCAATGCTGCCCTTGGTAACCTCGCCACGCTCACCTTGCAGCAAGTTGGAAATGGCCCGCAAAGTGGTGGTTTTACCCGCGCCATTACCGCCCAACAAAGCCACAATGCCTTGCTCGGGCACCTGCAGGGACACGCCCTTGAGCACCAGAATGACGTGGTTGTAGATGACTTCGATGCCGTTGACGTTCAGAACAATGTTTTTTTCGCTCATGGACTTTGCCTTTTCTAATTTGGAGGTTCAACCCAAATGAAACCTCTGCACGCAAGGGTTTCATTTGGCAGCTGCCCGACCGCATAAGCCATCGGGCAGCTTCAAGCCCACCGCTTACGCGGCGGGCCCGGAAACCGATCAGGACTGGCAATCCGCAGGGGTGCGGCGTGTCAGCTTCTTCTCGGCGGCATAACGGTCAGCAGCGGCTTTCACCATAGGCTTGATGATCTGCTCATCGGCCTGGTACCAGTCGCTAGAGAACTCCCACTTGCTGCCGTTCCATGTGTGGATACGAGCCCAGTTGGCACCCATGTGGTCAGCACAAGAGGTGGACACTGGACGCAAGACCCCTTTGAAGCCGAGCGCATCTAGCTTGGGCTGGGTCAGGTTCAGGTTTTCATAACCCCAACGGGCTTGCTCACCGCTCATGATCTTGCCTTTGCCATAGCGCTCTTGGGCTTGACGAACGCCTTCCACTGCAAACATGGCGCTGAACAAACCGCGCATGTAAAGCACCTCACCCACTTCGTCCTTAGGGCCTGTGCCCTGGCCTTTGGCGTGCAATTTAGCCAACACTTCCTTCACCACTGCCGAGCCTTTTTCAGTGCCGTGTTGCATGGTGATGGCGTTGTAGCCTTTGGCGCCTGCGCCAATGTCTTTGACATCCGGCTCGGCACCGGCCCACCACACGCCATAAATGTTTTCACGGGGATAACCTGTGGCTTGCGCTTCCTTGAGCAAGGTGGAGTTCATCACGCCCCAGCCCCAATTGACCACGTAGTCAGGGCGATCGCGGCGAATTTGCAGCCAAGTTGACTTTTGCTCGACACCGGGGTGTGTCACGGGCAGCAGGCTCAGCTTGAAGCCATGCATTGCAGCGCGTTCTTGCAAGATTGGGATGGCTTCTTTGCCAAATGGGCTGTCGTGATAAACAAGCGCAATGTGCTTGCCTTTGAGCTTGTCAGCGCCACCGACTTTTTTGGCAATGTCTTGGATGATGACGTCGCCCGCCACCCAATAGGTGCCAGCCAAGGGGAAGTTCCACTTGAACACGCCACCGTCAGCCGACTCGCTGCGGCCATAGCCAGCAGTGATCAGAGGGATCTTGTCGCCAGGGGCTTTTTCGGTCAGGGCAAATGTGATGCCGGTGGACAAGGGCTGGAACACCGTTGCGCCGCCGTTTTTGCCTTTCAAGCGCTCATAGCACTCCACACCGCGGTCGGTGGCGTAGCCGGTTTCGCATTCTTCAAAGCTGACCTTGACGCCGTTGATACCGCCACGGGCGTTGACCAACTTGAGGTAGTCGACATAGCCGTTGGCAAAAGGCACGCCGTTGGGCGCATAGGCGCCAGTTCGGTACACCAGCACAGGGAAAAACTGCTCTTTGGTTTGAGCCGTGGCCACGGTACTGACCAGCGCACTGGCCAGGCCTGCAGCGGCCACCGTGGTGGCCAGAACGAGTTGACGAAGTTTCATGGTTTGTCTCCAGTTAAAAAAGTTTGAAACACACAGAAAAAATTGACTCAATGCGGGAAGGGCCACAGACGCAATTTCTGCTTGGCCACTGACCAAAGTTTGGCCAGTCCATGGGGCTCGACGATCAAAAACCAGACAATCAAGGCACCAAAGATCATGAACTCGGTGTGCGAGACCACCGCAGTTGAAATAGTGACTCCGAACTGATCCCCCGCCCAAGGCAGGAACTGGTTCAGGAAAATAGGCAGGATCACGATAAAGGCCGCACCGAAGAAGCTGCCCATGATGGAGCCCATGCCCCCAATAATGACCATGAAAAGCAGCTGGAATGAGCGGTCAATCGAGAAAGCCGCAGGCTCCCAAGAGCCCAAATGGACAAAGCCCCACAAGCCGCCTGCTACACCAATAATGAAAGAGCTGACCGCAAAGGCGCTGAGCTTGGCGTACATGGGGCGAATGCCGATGACGGCAGCGGCCACGTCCATGTCACGAATGGCCATCCATTCACGGCCAATGGCCGAGCGCACCAGATTTTTGGCCAGCAAGCCGAACACCAACAGAAAAGCCAAACAGAACATGTACTTTTGAATGGGCGTGTCAATGGTCCAGCCAAACACATTCAGGTTGGCCACCGACACCGAGCCAGACGCGTTGTTGTTGGTGAACCAACCAATGCGCAAAAAGGCCCAATCGCAAAAGAACTGCGCCGCCAAGGTGGCCACCGCCAAGTACAAGCCCTTGACCCGCAAACTCGGAATACCAAAGAAGATGCCCACCAGCGTGGCAAAAAAGCCCCCGGACAACAAAGCCAGAATCAAGGGCATGCCATCAATTCGGATGTAGGTGTTGTAGGCCATATAGGCCCCCACCGCCATGAAGGCGCCCGAACCCAGCGAAATCTGACCGCAATAACCCACCAATATGTTCACCCCCAAAGCTGCCATAGACAGGATCAGGAAGGGAATCAGAATGGCGCGGTACATGTACTCGTCGACCAACAGGGGCACGCCAACAAAAGCAAAGGCGATCAAGGCCAGAATGACCCAGCGGTCTTGCGCAATGGCAAAGATCTGCTGATCGCTGCGGTAAGTGGT
>CAMDXR010000132.1 GCA_945877725.1 Limnohabitans sp. Rim8 | reverse complement strand
CGCTTTATTGCCGAAGAAAACCTAGAGGCCGTGAAGCAAGAGATCATTGACATGCTGGACGAGTTGAAGCGAACCCGGCCAGGTTTTGATTACGGTATTCGCGACATCATGAGTTTTGTGCCCACCGCCACACCCAAAGACGCTCCAGTGGTAGATGCCACCGCCCGGGCCATTGCCCGTGTGCTTGGGCGTGAGCCGAGTTACATTTCCAGCCCCGGCACGTATGACCAAAAGCACATCGTGCGCACCGGCAAGTTGCAAGATTGCATTGCCTATGGCCCGGGTATTTTGGATCTGGCACACCAGCCGGATGAGTATGTGGGCATACAGGAAATGGTCGATTCGGCCAAGATCATGGCCTTGGCTTCACTGGACCTGACGGGCTGGACACGGTTGGCTAAGCATTGATCGTCATCGGGTTTTCCTATGCAGCCCAGATGCCGTGCGCGTTCAGTTAAGGCCTATAAATTCATTATCATTCGGGCATGAACTTCTTAGCTCTTGATGTCGGCAATACCCGGCTCAAGTGGGCGCTGTATGAGCGGCCACATCCCGATGCAACGGTGCTGGCCCATGGCGCCGAATTCCTCGAAAACATCGATCGCCTGTCCGAGGGCCCCTGGTCTCAGTTGCCGGTGCCCGACCGCATGTTGGGCTGCGTGGTGGCGGGCGACGCCATCAAGCGCCGGGTGCAAGAGCAAATGGAGCTCTGGGATGTATCGGCCCAATGGGTGGTGCCCAGTGCCCAAGAGGCCGGGTTGATCAATGGCTACGATTTCCCCTCGCGCTTGGGCTCTGACCGTTGGGTGGCCATGATCGGTGCCCGCAAACGCATGCTGGCCAGAGGGCCGGCACGGCCGTTGGTGGTGGTCATGGTGGGGACGGCCGTGACAGTGGAGGCGATTGATGCTGGGGGCCGTTTTTTGGGCGGCCTGATCTTGCCGGGCCACGGCATCATGCTGCGGGCACTCGAATCGGGCACTGCGGGCTTGCATGTGCCGACCGGAGAGGTCACGCCCTTCCCAACCAACACCAGCGATGCCCTGACCAGTGGCGGAACCTATGCCATTGCGGGGGCTTGCGAGCGCATGGTGCAGCATCTGCGCCAGCGCACCGGGGAAGAACCCATGTGCGTCATGACCGGCGGGGCGGGCTGGAAAATGGCGCCCAGCATGTCGGTGCAGTTTGAGCTGGTGGACAACCTGATTTTTGACGGCCTGTTGGCACTGGCCGACCTGCGCTTTAACTGATCAACGCTCGGGCAGGCTGTAAGCCGCCGTCAAACCTTGCAGGTGGGTTTGCAAATCTTGGCTGGCCATGTACGGGGTTAACAAGGCCAATACGTGTTGCGCGCCACGGGTCAGGGCCAGTCCGGCGCTGGCCGGTTCCAGGGCTTGCCGGGGGTTGCGCACATATTCATAGCTGAGCCAATAGGTCACCATGACCGACATGCTGGCAGACAGGGTTTCGATGTTGTCCGGGCTGATGCGCATCAAGCCGGCCGCCGCCAATGACTCCAGCATGAGCCTAAAAGCGTGGGTTTTACGCTCTAAAACCGCATGAAAATGCGTCTCTAAGTGGCGGTTGCCCGAGAGCAGGTTGTTCAAGTCGCGGTACAAAAAGCGGTGGTTCCACACTTGTTCAAACAGCGAATGCAGAAAAAACCAGGCGTCTTCGATGTCGTGTACATCGGGGGCTGCGTCCAGCAGGCCCAGCATGGCGCCTTCGTATTGGTCAAAAAGTTGGTTGACCAGTGCGTCTTTGGAGGCAAAGTGGTAATACAAGTTGCCCGGGCTGATGTTCAGCTCGGATGAGATCAGCGTGGTCGAGACATTGGGTTCGCCAAACCGGTTGAACAGTTCCAGCGTGACCTCGGCAATGCGCTGAGCGGTGCGACGGGGTGCTTTTTTGGCCATATCCAAGCGCCGGGGTGTTCAGTCAGGCCGATTTGGGCCGGGTTTTGGAGGGCGTGGATGGAGCCGCTTTGGGTTTAGCCTTGGCCGTTTTGACGGGCGCTGAGGCTTTGGCTGCCGTGTTTTTAGCCGCAGTGTTTTTGGCTGCCGTGCTTTTCGCTGCAGTGCTTTTGGTCGGATGCGGGGCTGCTTTTTGGGGCTTCGACGCAGCCTTGTGCAGGGCAGCAAGCTGTGCCTCTAATTGCGCTACTCGGTCGCTCAGCATCTCCAGGTCCAGCAAGGTGGGCATGCCCAATCGGTGCAGGGCTTTGGCCACCCGGTCTTCAAACAAATGCTCCAGTTTGTCCACGCGCCCCGAAGCTTGCTGGCCAAAGTCGCTTGCCATGTGGCTCAGGCGCTCGGTGGCTTCTTGCAGGCGTTGTTGGGCTTCGGCTTGGCTTTTGCGTTGAAAGGCCAAACCGTCGTTGACCAAGGCTTCAATCGCTTTGCTGCCTTGTTCTTGCGCTTTGGCAATGGCTCCCAAACCCGCCAGCCAAACATGTTGAGCAGGGGGTGTCTGGCTGTCAGACTGCGGTGAGGTTTGGGTTTTGTTAGATTTTGCGTTTTCTGATGAGGTCATGGGGCTCTTCCTAGACAAGTTCTCACTTTAACCTGCGTCTGCTTCCAATGCTTCTAAAATCCTTAAATTGAGACGCAACTTCCCGTAGTGTCCAACTATCGCTTGGTATATATATGACTCTTCTTGTCACTGGTGGTGCTGGTTTTATTGGTGCCAACTTCGTCCTCGACTGGCTGGCCGCCTCTGATGAACCCATTGTGAACCTGGACAAACTGACCTATGCCGGCAACCCCGAAACACTGGCCAGTTTGCAGGGCGATGCGCGCCACCAACTGGTGCAGGGCGACATTGGCGATGCCGCTTTGGTCAGCCGTTTGCTGGCCGAGCACCGCCCTCGGGCCGTGGTCAATTTTGCAGCCGAAAGCCATGTAGACCGTTCCATTCATGGGCCAGGAGAGTTCATCGAGACCAACATCGTGGGCACCTTTCGCTTGCTGGAGTCGGTGCGCGGGTATTGGGCGGCCTTGCCCGATGCCGACATTGATGCGCAGGGGCTCGCTGCCAACGAGAAAGTTGCGATCAAAAAATCGGATTTCAGGTTTTTGCACGTTTCGACCGACGAGGTTTACGGCTCGCTGGCCAAAGACGAACCTGCTTTTGCCGAAACCCATCGCTACGAGCCCAACAGCCCTTACAGCGCCAGCAAAGCCGCATCGGACCACTTGGTGCGGGCCTGGCACCACACTTACGGTTTGCCGGTTTTGACCACCAATTGCAGCAACAACTACGGGCCTTATCACTTTCCCGAGAAGCTCATTCCGCTGATGATCGTGAACGCGTTGGCAGGTAAACCCCTGCCGGTGTATGGCGACGGCATGCAGATTCGCGACTGGCTTTACGTCAAGGACCATTGCAGCGCAATTCGGCGGGTGTTGCAGGCCGGGCGTTTGGGCGAGACCTACAACGTAGGCGGCTGGAACGAAAAACCCAATATCGAGATCGTGCACACTGTTTGCAAACTGCTCGATGAAATGCGTCCCCGGGCCGATGGCGGCAGTTACGCCAGCCAAATCAGCTATGTCACCGATCGTCCGGGACACGACCGCCGCTATGCCATTGATGCCCGCAAACTCGAGGCCGAACTGGGCTGGAAGCCCGCCGAAACCTTTGAAACCGGCATTCGCAAAACCGTCGAGTGGTATCTGGCCAACCCCGATTGGGTCAGCCATGTGCAAAGCGGGGCTTACCGGGAATGGGTCAACAAACAATACGCCTGACATTGCGCCTGACCCAACACCCCATGTTGCCCCACCCCCTGACTTTTCGGCCAGACCGGTTTTCTGTGGTGTCGCACGCATGGCCCCCCGATCAGGTCGGGGGTGACAGGGCAAGGGTCGGGGGTGACAAATCTCTGTCATACCCGGCTAGACCGGGTATCCATGCAGCCTCTGCTGTACCCAGCAAGCCATGACGTCTTAAATGGAGATGTATTTTGAAAATTCTGTTGTTGGGTAAAAACGGCCAAGTGGGTTGGGAGTTGCAGCGCAGCTTGGCGTCACTGGGCGAGGTATTGGCTTTAGATCGCCACAGCAGCCATTTTTGTGGCGACCTCAGCCAGCCCGAACGGTTGGCGCAAACGGTGCTGGCGTATCGGCCGGATGTGATCGTCAATGCCGCCGCCCACACCGCCGTTGACAAGGCCGAGTCCGAGCCCGATTTGGCCCGCACCCTGAACGCCCATGCACCCGCAGCACTGGCCCAAGCCGCCGCCCAAATTGGGGCTTGGTTGGTGCATTACTCCACCGACTATGTGTTCAATGGCCAGGGTGAAAAGCCTTGGCAAGAGACCGATGCCACCGGCCCCTTGAGTGTTTACGGACAGACCAAACTCGAGGGGGAGCAAGCCATTGCTGCGGCCTGCGCCAAACACCTGATTTTTCGGACCAGCTGGGTGTATGCAGCGCGGGGGGGCAATTTTGCCCGCACCATGCTGCGCCTGGCGGCAGAGCGCGAACGCTTGACGGTGATTGACGACCAACGTGGCGCCCCCACAGGGGCCGATTTGATTGCCGACATCACGGCACATGCCATTCGGCAGGTCATGGGTTTGCCAGAAGCTTCATTGGCCGGGATTTACCACTTGGTGGCTGGGGGTGAGACCAGTTGGCACGGCTATGCCAGCCATGTGATTGCGCAAGCCCGTCTCCTGAAGCCTGAAATGGGCTTGAAAGTGACCGAAATCGCGCCTGTGCCCACTTCGGCCTTCCCGACGCCTGCCAAGCGGCCGATCAATTCCCGTCTGGACACCCGAAAGTTAGAAAACGGTTTTGGCTTGGTATTGCCGCCCTGGCAACAGGGGGTTAATCGCCTGTTGACCGAAATCCTCTAAAGCCACGGGCTTGCGGCACAATTGCCACGACTTAAAAATCTCATTTCTCACTTTTTTCGCACCATGACCGACACCACTGCTGCCAACCCCATTGCCCCGCACGATCAGGCCAAGATTCTGGCGCAGGCCATGCCGTATATCCGCAAGTTTCACGGCAAAACGCTGGTCATCAAATACGGCGGCAATGCCATGACCGACCCGGCCCTGCAACAGGCTTTTGCCGAAGACGTGGTATTGCTCAAACTGGTCGGCATGAACCCGGTGGTGGTGCATGGTGGTGGCCCGCAAATTGAGACGGCCTTGAAGCGCTTGGGCAAAACCGGCGAATTCATTCAGGGCATGCGCGTGACCGATGCCGAGACCATGGAGGTGGTTGAGTGGGTGCTGGGCGGTGAAGTGCAGCAAGACATTGTGGGCATGATCAACCGGGCGGGCGGCAAGGCGGTGGGCCTGACCGGGCGTGACGGCGGGCTGATTCGGGCCCGCAAGCTGCGCCTGATCGACACCCAAGACCCGAACAAGGAACACGATGTGGGCCAAGTCGGCGAGATTGAAAGCATCGACCCTGCCATTTTGAAGTGCCTGCAAGACGATGCATTTATTCCGGTGGTCAGCCCGATTGGCTTTGGGGTCAACAACGAAAGCTACAACATCAATGCCGATGTGGTGGCGGCCAAACTGGCCACTGTGCTTCAAGCCGAAAAATTGCTCATGCTCACCAATATTCGGGGCGTGCTGGACAAAGAGGGGCAACTGTTGACCGAATTGACGCCTGCGCGCATCGACGAGTTGTGCGCCGATGGCACCATCAGCGGCGGCATGATTCCTAAAATTGCCGGTGCGCTGGATGCCGCCAAGAGCGGGGTCAACGCCGTGCACATCATTGATGGCCGAGTGCCGCACGCCATGCTGCTCGAGGTGTTGTCTGAGCAGGCTTTTGGCACCATGATTCGCAGCCGTTGAAAGGCTTTGAATCTGGCTTGCTGAACAAACCAAAAAGGGAGGAGAAAAATGTCAGACTTAGAACAACAAAGCGATCGTTTTTCAGAAGAAGAGGCGACACCTGCTCGCAAGCGTCCTCGCCCCGGTGAGCGGCGTTTGCAGATTTTGCAAACCCTGGCCAGCATGCTGGAGCAACCCGGCGCAGAACGGGTGACCACCGCAGGGCTTGCCGCCAAAATTGGTGTGAGCGAAGCGGCCTTGTACCGACATTTCGCCAGCAAGGCGCAGATGTTCGAGGGTCTGATTGACTTTGTCGATCAATCGGTGATTGGCCTGATTCGGCAAGTCACCGACCGCGAGCCTGCCGGCCCCCAACAGGCGAGTCGCATTGTGGCTTTGCTGCTGCAGTTTGCCGAAAAAAACCCCGGCATGAGCCGCGTCATGATTGGCGATGCGCTGGTGCTGGAGCACGAGCGCTTGCAAGAGCGCATCAATTTGTTGTTTGACAAGATTGAGGCCCAATTGCGTCAGTCCCTCAAGGACAACACATCGGCAACTCCCACCGTCGATGCCCAGTTGTCAGCCTCATTGCTGGTGGCTTTCATGCAAGGCCGCTTGCAGCGTTTTGCAAGATCAGGTTTTAGGCGCCTGCCCTCCGAGCATTTACAGGCAGCGCTGGCGCGGATGCTGTAACGGACGAACTTTCGGCCGCAGGGGCAGCCTCCCACAGGGGACTGGCAAATTCGGCCGCAGGGGCAGCCTCTCACAAATGCCCGAATGAACTCTGCGTGGGAGCGCGCCCCTGCGCGCGAATGGTTGCCATAGCCACAACACACATTCGGCCGCAGGGGCAGCCTCCCACAAATGCCCGAATGCTCTCCCACATTTTTTCCAGCGCCTGACGGCTAGATCGCCGCGATTCGTTTGATGTAGTGCTCGGCCGACAGCAATGAGTTTGTCGTTGGCTGAGAGTTATCAGCGCCCCTCACCAATTCCACAAAGTGCCATCGTGCTGCAACCGGTTCACCGGTAAATAAGCCCGCTGATACGGGTATTTGGCGGCCAGTTTTTCATCGATTTCCACGCCATGGCCGGGAGATTCGCCGCAATACATCATGCCGCGCTCAAAGCGCCAGTCGTGCGGGAAAACCGAGAGCATTTCTTCGCTGTGGGGCATGTATTCCTGCACGCCGAAGTTGGGCACCCAGGTGTCAAAGTGCAAAGCTGCGCCCATGCACACGGGCGACAAGTCGGTTGCGCCGTGGCAGCCGGTGCGCACTTGGTACAAGCTTGCCAGATCGGCAATGCGCCGCAAATGCGTGATGCCTCCGGCGTGAACCACGGTGGTGCGGATGTAGTCAATCAGCTGCTTTTCAATCAGCGCTTTGCAGTCCCAAATGGTGTTAAAAATTTCACCCACCGCAATCGGGGTGGTGGTGTGGTGGCGAATCCACTGAAAGGCTTCTTGGTTTTCAGCGGGTGTGGGGTCTTCCATCCAGAACAAGCGAGAGGGTTCTAGGGCCTTGCCCAGTTGTCCGGCCTCGATGGGTGTGAGGCGGTGGTGCACATCGTGCAATAAATGAATATCGGGGCCCACAGCTTCGCGCACGGCTTCAAACAAGCCCGGCGTGTGTCGCAAGTATTTCTCGGTGCTCCAGTCGTGTTCGCTGGGCAGTTGGCCATCGGCAGGTTCGTACAGGCGGTTGGCACCGCTCACGCCATAGACTTTGTTCAGGCCGGGCACACCGCTTTGCGCACGTATGGCCAGATAGCCTTCTTCTTTGTGGCGCAACACTTCGTCCACAGTCTCGGCGGTGTCGCGCCCGTTGGCATGGCCATACACCATGACTCCGGTGCGGCTGCGGCCCCCCAATAATTGGTACAAAGGCATGTTGGCCATCTTGGCCTTGATGTCCCACAGGGCGGTGTCCACCGCAGCAATGGCGCTCATGGTCACCGGGCCTCGCCGCCAATACGCGCCTTTGTAAAGGTATTGCCAGATGTCTTCAATTTGTTGCGGGTCGCGCCCGATCAGGCAGGGGATCAGGTGGTCTTGCAGATAACTGACCACGGCCAGTTCGCGCCCGTTCAGGGTGGCGTCTCCAATGCCCGTAACGCCTTGGTCGGTTTCAATTTTTAGCGTGACAAAGTTGCGTCCGGGGCTGCAAACAATGACGCGCGCTGCGGTGATTTTCATGGCGTTTCCTGGCTCAGCAATTGACACACCGAAGCATCCACGCCCAGTTGCAAAATTTGTTGATGCCAGTGGGTCACGCTGGCAATCCAGGCGGTTTGCTGCGGTAAAACAGTGCCCCACAAGTCTTCTCGCGACA
>CAMDXR010000131.1 GCA_945877725.1 Limnohabitans sp. Rim8 | reverse complement strand
AACTTAGGTGGTGGCGGGTGTGGCGGGGGGCAGGTTGCCGCGTACTGGGCTGGTCATGTTGCCTTTGAAGTCGGTCCAGCATTCGCGGGTGAAGTCGTACATCTTGCAGTTTTTGGCGGTTTCGAAGTACCACTTCCAAGAAAACGGCTGCACGATGATGCGGCCGGGCAGCATTTCTTCGAGTTTGGCTTGGGCTTGCTTCAGACGGTAAAGCGGGATGCTCATGTCCACATGGTGGGCGGTGTGCTCCATGATGTGGTGCATGAATGTGCCCACGTTGAAGCGGAAGGTCAGGTGCACGGTGGTCGAGACAAAGGGGGCCGCTTTGGTCCAAGCGGCTTTGTTGTCGTGCCAAGACACTTTGACGTGGGTGTGGTGCACATAGACCACAAACCCGATCATGGTGTTCCAGAAAAAGAAGGGGATGGCCACACCCATGAGCAAGGATAACCAGACCGACTGGTCCGTCAGCACTGCGGCGGTGGCGATGGCAGCCACCCACAGAACACCAAACACGGTCACCAGCAAGCTGTCTTTGAAGAAGATCGGGCGGCGCGTGGGCATGTGGGTTTTGTTGGGGAAAAATTCACGTTTCCACCAGATTTCGATCATGTAATACAAGCCGGGTGCCCAACCGCTGCGGTAGGCGCGTTGCAGCAAACGCTCTAATGGGTTCAGGGCTTCAAACTCGGCGGCAGTCAGTGGGGTCCACACAAAGTCCACACCCTTGAGGTTGGTGTAACCGTGGTGCACCACGTTGTGGCCGGTGTCCCACAGGCTGTAAGGCGTCAGGGAGGGCAAAAACGCGATCCGGCCCAGCACTTTGTTCAACTCGCGGTGCGGTGTCAGGCTTTGGTGGCAGGCGTCGTGGCCAATCACAAACAGTCGTCCAATCACAAAGCCCGCGACCAGAGCACACAACAGCTTGGCCCAGACGGCATCCAGCGCAATGGTGCCGCTGATCAGGGCAAAAAGCAGCACGTAATCCACGATCAACAGCACAAATGCCTTGAAGGTGCTGCGTTCGGACAAGGGAACCAGCCATTCGCGCAAAGTTTTGCGGTGCGGCAGGGGTTGGTCCAAAGGAATCGGCTGCTCGGAAGTCGGTGTGTGTAATGCGGTCATAACGCTTTGTAGTAAATCTCTCACCCCGAAGTTTAGTCGCCCGAGTGATTCCTTTGGCTGACAAGGATCAATTCAGGGGTTTGACCGGGTCAAATCGGTGTACACAGAGCCCCATCGGGTGGTAATTTTGTTTCATAAAGGCCCCAGCAACCCCCATTGAGTAGCCGAAAGAAGCTGTTAGGTAACCGTTTCCGTGGGAAAATTGAAATCAAATTACATGGAGATTCCCGAATGACACGTCGTGCCACCAAGATTGTTGCTACTTTAGGCCCTGCTTCCAGCGACCCCGCTTTATTAGAGGCCATGATCCGTGCCGGCGTCAATGTGGTGCGCTTGAACTTCAGCCACGGCAAGGCACAAGACCATGTGGACCGTGCCCGCTTGGTGCGCGAAGCCTCAAAACGCGCCGGTCGCGAAGTGGCCATCATGGCCGACTTGCAAGGCCCCAAAATCCGGGTCGGCAAGTTTGCTGAAGGCAAAGTCATGCTCGAACCCGGCGCAGCTTTTGTGCTGGACGCCTCGCGCACCGAGCCGGGCGACATCAACGGTGTGGGCCTCGATTACAAAGAACTGCCTCGGGATGTGAAAGCCAACGATGTGCTGTTGCTCAATGACGGCCTGATTGTGCTGATCGTGACCGCCGTCAAGGGCGAGCAAGTGCACACCACCGTGAAGCTGGGTGGCGAGTTGTCTAATAACAAGGGCATTAACAAGCAAGGCGGCGGTTTAACAGCCCCGGCCCTGACCGCCAAAGACATGGACGACATCAAGACCGCCATGAGCTTGCTGGCCGACTACGTGGCCGTGAGCTTTCCTAAAAACGCCACCGACATGGAAATGGCGCGCCAACTGTGCAATGTGGCGGGGGCTGAATATGGCCACAAGCCCGGTTTAATTGCCAAGATCGAGCGCGCCGAGGCGATTCCTCACCTCGAAGCCATCTTGCGTGCCAGCGACGGCATCATGGTGGCGCGGGGCGATTTGGCCGTTGAAGTGGGTAACGCCGCTGTACCTGCCCTGCAAAAACGCATGATCAAACTGGCTAAGGTGCACGACAAAGTGGTCATCACCGCCACCCAGATGATGGAAAGCATGATCACCAACCCGGTGCCCACCCGTGCCGAAGTGTCCGATGTGGCCAACGCCGTTTTGGACGGCACCGATGCCGTGATGCTGAGCGCCGAGACCGCCGCAGGCAAATACCCGCTCGAAACGGTGGAAGAAATGGCCAAAATCTGCGAAGCCGCCGAAAACGCCGAAGACGTGCTGTTGGACGCCGATTTCCGGGGCCAGTCGTTCAGCCGCATCGACCAGTCGATCGCCATGGGGGCGCTGTTTACGGCCCACCATTTGGGGGCCAAAGCCATTGTGGCCATGACCGAATCGGGCTCCACCGCCCTGTGGATGAGCCGCCACCGCGTGCACATCCCAATTTATGCCCTGACCACCAAATTGACCTCGCAACGCAAAATGGCCTTGTACCGCAACGTGCGGCCCTTGCTGATGGACACCAGCGCAGACCGCGATACCGCACTGGCCGAAGCCGAAACGCACCTGAAAAACCGCAACATCGTGGGCACGGGCGACGTGTACGCCATTACCTGCGGCGAGCCCATGGGTTCACCCGGCGGCACCAACATGCTGAAAATCTGCAAAGTCGCCTGAAGTCGGGGGGAGTTTCAGTCGGGCGTCAGGCCAAAGCCTATAAAATCCGGGCGAGTTACAAGCCGGTTACATGCCGGCCCACCTGAATCTTCAACTTCCCGGGAAATTACCACCATGGCACTCGTATCAATGCGCGAGCTGCTGGACCATGCGGCCGTTAACGGCTATGGCATTCCAGCTTTCAACGTCAACAATCTCGAGCAAGTCCAGGCCGTCATGACCGCCGCTGACGAGGTGGGCGCTCCGGTCATCCTGCAAGCCAGCGCCGGTGCCCGCAAATACGCAGGCGAGCCCTTCATCAAGCACCTGATTCAGGCCGCCACCGAGCAGTGGCCACACATTCCACTGGTCATGCACCAAGACCACGGGCAAAGCCCCGGCATTTGCCAAGGCGCGATCAACCTCGGTTTTTCATCCGTCATGATGGACGGCTCTTTGCTAGAAGATGGCAAAACCCCCGCCGACTTTGCCTACAACGTGGACGTGACCCGCCGCGTGGTCAACATGGCGCACTTGGTTGGCGTGTCGGTCGAGGGGGAGCTGGGTTGCCTGGGCAATCTGGAAACCGGAGACGCGGGCGAAGAAGACGGCATTGGTGCGGTGGGCAAACTTGACCACAGCCAAATGTTGACCGACCCCGAGGAAGCCGCGCAATTCGTCAAAGCCACCGGACTGGACGCTCTGGCCATTGCCATCGGCACCAGCCACGGCGCATACAAATTCAGCCGCAAGCCCACGGGCGACATTTTGGCCATTTCGCGGGTCAAGGAAATCCATGCCCGCATTCCCAATACCCATTTGGTCATGCACGGCTCGTCCAGCGTGCCGCAAGACCTGTTGGCCATGATCAACCAGTATGGCGGCAAGATGAAGGAGACCTACGGCGTGCCGGTCGAAGAAATCCAGGAAGCTATCAAGTTTGGCGTGCGCAAGATCAACATCGACACCGACATCCGCTTGGCCATGACCGCTGCCGTGCGCAAGTTCTTGTTTGAAAACCCCGACAAATTTGACGCCCGTGAGTGGCTCAAGCCTGCCCGCGAAGCCGCCAAGCAAATTTGCAAACAGCGCTATCTGGAATTTGGCTGCGAAGGCCAGGCCCCCAAGATCAAGGGGCACACCCTGCAAGTGGTCGCGGCCCAATATGCCCGGGGTGAATTGGCTCAGGTGGTGCACTGATCCGGCGGCGCTTGCAAGCGACCAAGCGCGAGTTGAACCGGGTGCGGCATCGCGTGTTTTGGACACCCAATGGCGGCCACCGAGCCTGCGATAATCGACCCGAATGGCCCGTTGACTGTTCAACGGGCCTTTTTATTTTTTGCTGCTGCTTGATTGTTTTGCCATGACCTCTGCACTTCACACCTCGGCCTTGACCTCTTTGCCCCTGTTGGCGCGAGGCAAGGTGCGCGACAACTACGCCGTGGGCGACGACCGCATCCTGATGGTGGCCTCGGACCGCATCAGCGCGTTCGACGTCATCATGGGCGAGCCCATTCCCGGTAAAGGCGTGTTGCTGACGCAAATGGCGCTGTTCTGGTTTGACCAACTTGGCCCCAAAGGCCTGAACATCTGCCCGATTCACCTCACGGGTGATGCCCCCGAAAGCGTGGTCTCGGCGGCCGAAGTGCCCCAAGTGCAAGGCCGCTCCATGCTGGTCAAGCGCCTCAAACCCATCCCAGTCGAGGCGGTGGTGCGTGGCTATCTGGCCGGCAGCGGCTGGAAGGAATACCAAGACAACCAGGCCGTGTGCGGCGTGAAACTGCCCGCTGGCCTGAAAAACGCCAGCCCTCTGCCCGAACCCATCTACACGCCAGCCGCCAAAGCCGCCGTGGGCGAGCACGATGAAAACATCACCTTCGAGCAAACCGTGGCCATGATCGGGGCCGACTTGGCTGGCCGCATCCGCGACATCAGCATTCAGCTTTACAAAGCAGCCCGCGACATCGCCGCCGCCAAAGGCATCATCATTGCCGACACCAAGTTCGAGTTTGGCCTGGACACCGACGGCACGCTGGTCTTGATGGACGAGGTGCTGACGCCCGATTCATCGCGTTACTGGCCCGCCGAAAGCTACAAAGAGGGCGCCAACCCCCCCAGCTACGACAAGCAGTTTTTGCGCGATTGGCTGGAAACTGCCCAAATCAATGGCAAGCCTTGGGACAAAACCCCGCCTGCACCGCGCTTACCGCGCGAAGTTATCGAAAAAACCGCCGCCAAATACCAAGAAGCCATGCAGCGCTTGATCGGGTAAAGCGCTACCAGGGCTTGGTTTTAGCCAGGCTGTAGTCTGCCGACTGCAAAAAAGGCGCTGCATTTGAATGCAGCGCCTTTGTTTTTGGCGCGCCCAGCATGGGCGTTTGGGGTTCAAGCCCGATGCGTCTACTTCAGCCTAATTTACCCGGCACAGCCAGCAAACTCATGGCATCCATGAGCAAGGTGGTGCTGGCCACCAGCAGGCTCCCGTGGGTCAAGGTGCGGGTTTTGGTTTGGGGTCTCAGGCAGGTCGCCGTAAACACCAGCAGGCACAGCAGTTCCAGGCCGCCGCGCATCCACAAGTAGCGGCTGGCGCTGGCCAGGGTGGCCGCATCGGGGCTTATCAATAACGTATAGATCAGCACCCCTTTGAGCAGCCAAAGCACTGCGCCAAATTGGAGCGTTTCCAAAATACCAGGGCTTTGTGGCTTTTTAACTTGTGGCAACAAGCGGTTACGGCTCAGATATTCCCTTGCAGGCCGATCGCCCAGCAAGCATTGCAGCTCTTCGGCGGTAATCAGGGGTTCGGCGCGGTACATAGGCTTAAATGAATCCAAAAGTGTAAGTTTTGAATTCTAGGGGGCAAGCGCTGACCTGTGTGAGTTGCGCTCGCCCGTGGCGCTCTAAAAACCGTAAATGTCTGTAAAAGTGCGCACCCTTGGGGTGCGCATTTTTACCAAATGGCCGTCAGTTCAGCATCATGCTGAGCTTGCGCCGGTAGCTAGAGATCATGGCCAGCAGCGGGTCTTCTTGCATGGCGGCTTTGCCCATCAGTTCAATGCCGCCGGCCGATTTGCCCGTGGCTTCAGGTGTTTTGCCTTTGGGGGGCGTCATCAACTCCAGCAGGGCGACAAAGGTTTTACGTGGGGCTTCGTCGTCCCATTTCTTATCGCGCATGATGATTTCCAGCAACTCGTCCATGGCCGCTTCCCATTGGCCTGCCGCGATCAGCAGGCGGCTTTTGGCAAAGCGGGTTTCAAAGTCGCGCTTGTTTTTCTCGATCAGCGCGTCAAATTGCGCCAACTCCCACTCGCCGCGCGGGTCAGTGGTCACAAACTCGATGGCCTTGAGCCACTGTGTTTGCGCTTCAAAACGCTGGGGCACCGGAATCCGGCTCATGGCGGGCGCCAGCAAGGCGGCGGCTTCGGTCAGCTCGCCGTGGCCAATCAGCAGTTTGACCAAGTCAAAGCGGGCATCGTCGTTGCCGGGGTCGGTGGCCAAGGCCTGTTCCAAGGCAGCGCGTGCGCTCTGGGCATCACCCGCTTCCAGGTGTTGTTGGGCTTCTTGGGCCGCAGCCTGCGCTTGCAACGCGTCTTCTCCGGGCAGGTGTTTGTCTAAGAATTTTTTGACCTGACCTTCGGGCAAAGCCCCCATAAAACCATCCACCGGCTGGCCGTTGATGAGCAACACGCAGGTCGGAATGCTTTTAATGCCAAAGGCCTGGGCCAGTTGTTGTTCATCGTCCGAGTTGATTTTGACCAGTTTGAACCGGCCTTCATAAGCGGTTTCCACCTTCTCAAGGATGGGGCCAAGCGACTTGCAAGGGCCGCACCAAGGGGCCCAAAAGTCCACCAGCACAGGGGTGGTCATGGAGGCGGCAATCACCTCGGCTTCAAAATTTTGTATCGTGACGTCCATCATGGCAGGCAGTTTTCCGGGTTGTGTTTCAGTCCCCTGCGGGTTGAAACCGTAAAATTCAAGATTGATCACGAAAAGCACCCAATGACTCAAGCGCTCATCGGCGTCGTCATGGGTTCCAGCTCCGACTGGGACACCATGCAGCACGCAGTCCAGATTCTCCAACAGTTTGGCATCCCCCACGATGCCCGCGTGGTTTCGGCACACAGAATGCCGGACGATATGTTTGCCTACGCACAATCTGCCGCCGAGCGAGGCCTGCAAGCCATCATTGCCGGCGCGGGCGGCGCTGCCCATTTGCCCGGCATGTTGGCCGCCAAAACGGTGGTGCCCGTGCTGGGCGTGCCCGTGGCCAGCAAGCATTTGCAGGGTGTGGACTCGTTGCACAGCATTGTGCAAATGCCCAAAGGCGTACCCGTGGCCACCTTTGCCATTGGTGCAGCCGGGGCCGCCAACGCAGCCTTGTTTGCCGTGGCCATGCTGGCCAACCACGACCCGACGCTGCGCAAAAAACTAGAGGCCTTCCGGGCGCAACAAACCGAAGTGGCGCGCGCCATGACCCTGCCGCCTTTGCCTCCCGTGGTGGGGGCCGCATGAGCCGGGCCATCTTGCCGGGCGCCATGGTCAACGGCCAACCCGCCACGCTGGGCGTGATGGGCGGCGGCCAGTTGGGGCGCATGTTTGTGCACGCGGCGCAGGCCATGGGCTATTTCACGGCCGTGCTCGACCCGGACACCGCCAGCCCGGCGGGCCGCGTCAGCCACCACCACATTCAGACCGACTACCTCGACGAACAAGGTTTGGCGCAACTCATGCAGCGCTGTGCCGCCATCACCACCGAATTTGAAAACGTGCCCGCCCCGGCCCTGACCACCTTGGGTGCCCACCGCCCGGTGGCCCCCGGCGCCGACGCGGTGGCCATTGCGCAAGACCGTGCCGCCGAAAAAGCCCACTTTGTGCGCTGCGGCGTGCCGGTGGCCCCGCACGCCGTCATCGAAACACCTGAGCAACTGGCGGCCGTGGCCGATGACCTGTTGCCCGGCATCCTCAAAACCACGCGCATGGGCTACGACGGCAAGGGCCAAGTGCGGGTCGCCACCCGCCCAGCCTTGGCCGAAGCCTGGGCGCAGCTCAAAAACGTGCCTTGCGTGCTGGAAAAAATGCTGCCCCTGCAAGCCGAATGCTCGGTCATCGTGGCTCGCGGTGCCGATGGGCAAATGGTCAATTTCCCGGTGCAACTCAACCTGCACCGCGAAGGCATATTGGCCGTGACCAGCGTCTACCCCGGCGCTGTGCCCGCCGATTTGGCCAGCCAAGCGGTGCAAGCCACCCGCGCCATTGCCGAAGGCCTGAACTACGTGGGCGTGCTGTGCGTCGAGTTTTTCATGCTTGATGGTGGGCAACTGGTGGTCAACGAAATGGCCCCGCGCCCGCACAACAGCGGTCACTACACCCTGAACGCCTGCGACCAGTCGCAGTTTGATTTGCAGGTGCGCACCCTGGCGGGCTTGCCCATCACGCAGCCCCGCCAACATTCGGC
>CAMDXR010000130.1 GCA_945877725.1 Limnohabitans sp. Rim8 | reverse complement strand
ATTAGCGCAGACAAGTCTTGTATGCGTGGCTTATGACAGCGATGTGAACTTGGTTCAGCGCTTGCTGATTCAAGCCTGTGAAAGTCAGGAGCGCGTCTTAAAGGACCCCGCACCCAATGCCTTTTTGAGTCAGTTTGGTGCCGATGGCTTGGAGTTCACGGTGAGCTACTGGATAGGTGATCCAGAGAATGGTCAATTGGCTTTGCGCTCGACCATCAACATGCAAATTTTGGCCGCGCTGCGAGAGCACAAAATCGAGATTCCTTACCCGCAACGGGTCATGCATATGGTGGGTGCGCCTGCTCCTAAAGGCTGAGTCGGTTCACAAGTGCAGTGACGCTCAGAAGGCGGCGCGTTGTTCAGGCCACACCAAGCAAATCAAGGCGGAAAGCTCTGCCTCACCCAAGCCAGCGGCTTGCGCTGCACGCAGTTGTTGCTGAACCGTGGCCATCACGGGCATGGGTGCACCGCTGTTTTGCGCCACTTGCATCACGGTGTCCACATCTTTGAGCATGGTGGACAAAGCCCCAATAGAAGGGGCCCCTGGCGCGACCATGCGCGGCACAAAAACCTGCAGTGGCTTGGAGTCGGCCCAACCCCCTTGCAGTGCTTTGGCCAGTTGATTTAAATCGATGCCGTTGCGATGGGCCAAACCCACCGCTTCGGCAATGGCAGCCACTGTGCTGGCGACAATGGTCTGGTTGCACAGTTTGGTGGCTTGGCCCGCACCGCTGTGGCCCATGTGGGTGATGTTGCTGGCATATGCGCGCATGGCTTGGCTGGCGCTGTCTAGGTGGCGAGCGGCGCCACCGACCATGACAGCCAAGGTGCCAGCCTGCACCCCTCCAACGCCGCCTGAAACAGGCGCATCCAGCCAGTCGGCCTGGCAAACATCCAGCAGTTTTTGGCTCAAGGCACGGGTTTCTTCAGGGGGTATGCTGGAATGGTCGACCAGCCACTGCAAAGAATGGGCCTTGGCAATGCCATGGGGGCCAAACACCACTTCTTGAACGGCTGCCTGGTTGAGCAGGCACATGAAAACACCATCGACATCGTTTGCCGCTTCGGCCGGGGTGTCGCACAGTTGCGCCCCCAATTCAGTCAATGGCAGGGCTTTGGCAGGGGTTCGGTTCCAGACCTTAACGCTGTGTCCGGCCGCCAGCAGGCGCCTGACCATGGGTTCACCCATCAAGCCCAGACCGCAAAAGGCCAGTTTCATGCAAGCACTTTCGACCCAGCCTGAGGCGGGTCAGAGCTTCAGCGCCCGGGGCAAGAACAAGGCAATCTCGGGGAATGCCACCAGCAGTGCCAGCACAGCGATCAAGGTGTAAACGAAGGGCAGAACGCCTTTGAAAACGGTCATGGTGCTCAGCTCGGGCAACATGTTTCGGACCACGAACATGTTCATGCCCACGGGCGGGCTGATCAGACCAATCATGACCACCAAGACGATGATGATGCCAAACCACACAGGGTCGAATCCCAGGCCAACCACCAAGGGGAAAAATACCGGCAATGTGAGCAAGACAATGGACAACTCTTCCATGGCCGCCCCCAAAACGATGTAAATGGCGCAAATGGCAATCATCACCGTCATGGGACTGATGTTGTTGCTGCTGACCAAATTTTTCAAATCGGATGGCATGCTGGTGAAGTTGATGAAGTTGGCAAACACCAGGGCGCCCACCAAGATCATGAACAACATGCCTGTGGTGCGTGCGCTGTCAGTCAAAATTTCTAGCGTGACCCGCACATTCAAAGTGCCACGCAATATGGCGATGACAAAAGCGCCGAAAGCACCAATGCCAGCACCTTCGGTGGTGGTGAACACCCCACCATAAATGCCGCCCATGACCACCACAAACAACACCGCCACAGACCACACATCCTTCAGGGCGTTGAACCGCTCAGACCAGCTGGAGCGCTCAGCCGCAGGGCCCATTTCGGGGTTGCGCCAAGTCAAATAAGCAATGGTCATGCACATCATGACCACGGCCAAAATGCCGGGCAAGAAGCCTGCAGCAAACAACTTGCCGATGTTGGTCTCGGTCACCAAGCCATAAATAACCAGGATGGTAGAGGGCGGAATCAAGATGCCCAAGGTGCCCCCTGCGGCAATGGCTCCAGCCGCCAATTGCCCGGAGTAGCCGTGTTCTTTCATGGAAGGGTAGGCCACCTTGGTCATGGTGGCGGCCGTGGCAATGGAGGAGCCGCAGACGCTGCCAAAGCCGGCGCAGGCCATGACCGTGGCCATGCCCAGGCCTCCTCTGAAATGCCCGACCAAGGTGTAGGCGGCACGGTAAAGCTCTCGCGACATGCCTGCGCGGGTCACAAAGTTGCCCATCAAGATGAACAAAGGGACCACCGACAGGGTGTATTCGAACCCGGATTCGTAAACCGTGGAGGTGACAGAGGCCATGGCCGGGTTCATCCCGCGCATCCACCACAATCCGGCAAAACCCACCAAGCCCATGGCGATGGCCAAAGGCACTCTGGCAAAGGCCAGGATCAACATGGCCAAGAGGCCCAAACTTGCTTCAATCATGGTGTTGTGCTGGCTTATTCAGTGGCTTGCGTTGCTTCAGGGTGAGGCACAAAAATCAGAACCAAGTGCATTAAAGCGGCAATGCAGATGGCTGCACTCATGGTGTAAACCACGGGCGCCAGTGGGACCTGCAACACGTTGGTGGTGTCTCCATATTCGGCCACGCGCAGGGCACGCAGGTAGAGCAAATAGCCCAAACCGCCCAAGCACACAAAACAAATCAGGTCTGACAGACGATTCAAAAATGTTTTTACACCATCGCTCATGAAGACGTCGAAGGTGTCGATGACGATGTGTTCGCGTCGGGCACTGACCAGCGGCAAGGCGCAATAAATGAGCACAGCCAAGCCCATTTCGGTGATCTCGAAACCACCTGCCAAAGGCTTGTTGAACCAATAGCGGCCAATCACGTCCACGGCAGTGATGGACATCATCACGAATAAAACAATGGCGGCGATCAGCCCCAAGAATTTTTGAATCAGTTGAGCAAATGTCATGTGGCTCTGCCCAAGCGTTGGCGTGCAGCGCGGCGGCTCCATGCGTTAAATGTAATGTTCATGATCCGATCGGTACGAAGAAAATCCCGTGCTCTGCGAGCCTCGGTGGGGTCAATTGGTTGTACACCACCCACCGGGGCAGCATTCAATTGTAGTTGGGCCATGCGTTCCATAAAGACAGCCAAAAACGCCGCCTCTTGGACACTGCGCCCGGCAGTCAAAAGCCCATGATGGGCCAGCAGCAAAGCGTGTTTTTTGCCCAAAGCGCCAGCAATGATCTCACCCTCGCGGTCTGCTGTGGGCAAGCCAGGCCATTCAGGCAAAAACACCAAATCATCAAACAGGGGGGTGGCATCCATGTGCCCCACGATCAGGGGCGTTTCGGCCGCAGCCAAGGCCGATGCGGCGGGTGGATGCGTGTGCACGATGGCGTGCACATCGGGTCTGCTGCGGTAAACCCAAAGGTGAAACCGTGTCGCGGGGTTGGGCTCGCGAATGCCGTAGGCACCCTCGCCCTCCAAAACGTTCAACTGTTCGTCTATCAAAAGCCAGCTGTTGGGCGTGGCTTCGTCAAAAGCCAAGCCCAGAGGCAAAGTCCAATAGGTGTTGTCATGCGGTCCCCGCGCTGTGATTTGGCCGGCCAGCCCTGATTCGTGCTTTTCGTCAGCCAGAATATGAGCGCAGTCGGTCAGATCATTGCGCGGGGTCGTCATGTCCAGCGCTTATTTGCCGTCAGCCACGCGCTTGATCTCTTCGCGGAACTCGGCCAAGACTTTGGCTCCGTCCAAGCCTTTGGCATTGGCAGACTGAATCCAGGTGTTGGCCAGGGGTTCGGTGCGGCTACGCACTTCAGCAATAAAAGCTGGGCTGGCTTGCTGGATATTCACACCCGCAGCCCTGAGAGCTTCCATGCCCCCTTTGTCGGCGGCGTCCCAAGCCTTGCCCGCCAAGCGTGCCAGGGCTTCACCCGATACGGACATGATGGCGTCTTGGTCTTGCTTCGGCAGCTTGTTCCATTTCTCTTCGTTCATGAAAAAGCCGAAAGCTGAAGAGTAAAAACCACCGGGGAAGATGGTGGCGTGTTTGACCACTTTGTCGAGGTTAAAGGATTTGATGGATTCAGAGGGAAAAAACGTGCCATCGGCCACACCAGAGGCCAAAATTTCATAGGATTCAGGGGCGGGCTTGACCAAAGGCGATGCGCCCAGGGCTTTGGCAGAGGCCTCTGAAATGCCGCCGCCGCTGCGGATCTTCATGCCCGCAATGTCGGCAACAGAGTTCACTGGTTTTTTGACCAGAAACATTTGGCCAGGGCCGTGGGTAAACACACCCAACAATTTCACACCTTTGTACTCACCCGCGTTGTGCAGGTGCTTCCAGTGAATGCGGCTGAAAGCCACCGAGTTAATTTCGGCGGTACCACCCGAACCGGGCAATTCAGCCAGAAGAGGCAGGGGGTGACGCGCCGGGGTGTAGCTAGCCGTGACATAAGAGACATCCATCACGCCATCGCGCACACCATCAAAGGTGCCGGGGGCGGCCACAGGGTGTTTGGCCAGCATCTGCATTTTGACGCGGCCATTGGTTGCTTTTTCTACAGCAGCAGCCCAGCCACCCAACACATCACGCGTGAGAGGGTGAGTGGGGCCGACCCAACTGGACATGGTCAGCACGGTTTGGGCGCTGACAGGGTTGAAACTCATGGCCATCGCCATGGCACCTGTCAAAGCGAGGTGTTTGAAAACTTTTCTCATCGGATCGTCTCCATCAAAATGTCAGGCCTAGGAATCAGGCGGTAAAAGAAAAGCAAAGTATATTGATTGAAGATTGACAAAACTGCCAAATCAGTCATGGTTTACCCGAGGCTGTTGATGACTTTTTCACTTTAAATTATTTTTTGCATGGGACATTCATCCAATTTGCCTCATAACGCTCGCGTTGTGATCACAGGAGCTGCCGGTTACGTTGGGCAAGCCCTGGTGCAAGCCTTGGCACAGAGCGCTCCGCCAACGTGGCAATGGGTGTTGACAGACGCGCATCCGGGAGATCAAACCCCGGCCAGTCCTAACACGCGTTGGGTGATCGGAGATTTGTCTGAGATGTCGGTGCGCGATGCGCTGTTTGACCAACCTGTCCATGCGGTGGTGCATCTGGCTGGCTTGATGAGCGGGCGCACCGAACAAGATGTGGTGTTGGGTGAGCGCATCAACTTGCATGCCGCTCTTGATTTGTTGGCACGCTGCCGTGCCCAGTTTAGGCAGGGCGGACCACTTGTGCGATGGCTCATGACCAGCTCGATTGCGGTGTATGGCACCCCCTTACCAGCGCGCATTGACGACGACACGCCCCAGCGCCCCAGCCTCAGTTATGGCACCCACAAGCGCATGCTGGAGTTGATGCTGGACGACATGAATCGCCGTGGTGATCTGGATGGCCGTGCTGTGCGCTTGTCCGGGGTGGTCTTGCGGCCTGCTTTGCCCAATGGCGCTTTGTCAGGGTTCAACAGTGACCTGATCCGTGAACCCCTTTTGGGCAAAGATTATGTGTGCCCGGTTTCGCCCGATGCCCGGCTCTGGTTGCTGAGTTTGCCGACCGCTCTATCGCACCTGATGTGCCTGCTGAGCATGGACCTTGCCATTTGGCGTCAATCGATGGGGCCTGCCCATTCGTGCGCCCTGAATGCCCCGGCGTGGCCTGTCTCTGTGCGCCAAGTGATTCAAGCCTTGGCACAAATCGACCCGCAAGCGCCGCAGCGTGTTCGGTTTGCCCCGCAACCAGAGCTGCAGGCTCAGTTTGGTGCCTGGCCGCAGGATGTTTCCTTTGAGCACGCCCGAAGACTGGGTCTGGAAGACGAGCGCCAAACCTTCAATGAGGACTTAACGGCCTTTGTTCGGCAGCTGGCGCTGACCATTACCCGTTCTTGAGCCCCCCCCTTACCCACCTGAGAGATTTGCATGAGCACACCCAAACGCACTTTCACGCCGCCCGAAAAACTCACTTCAGCGCGCATCGTTGAGGGCATGGACCGCACGCCGCACCGGGCCTTTTTACGCGCTGTGGGCCTGTCGGACGAAGACTTTGGCAAACCCATGGTGGGCATCGTGAGCCAACACGGCGAGAACACGCCGTGCTCCATGTCTTTGGGCCCCCAAGCCGATGCTGCCCGTTTGGGGGTTGCAGCCGGTCAAGGCATCTCGGTGCCTTTCACCACGATTTCGGTCTCAGACGGTGTCTCTATGAACCATGCGGGTATGCGCATGAGTTTGGTGTCGCGCGAGATCATTGCCGACTCCATCGAGGCGGTGATCACAGCGCATGCCTATGACGGCTTGTTGGGTTTTGCCGGGTGTGACAAAACCCTGCCGGGCGTGTTGATGGCCATGGCCCGTCTCAATTGCCCCAGTGTTTTTGTTTATGGTGGTGCCATGTTGCCAGGCCAGTGGCGCGGTAAAGACGTGACCATTCTGACGGCCTATGAAGGGGTGGGCTCGGTGTTGGCCGGGCAAATGAGTGAGCAGGACCTGCATGAGCTTGAGCGTGCTTGTTCGCCCACGGTAGGCTCATGCCCTGGGCAGTTCACGGCCAACACCATGGCCATGGTGGCTGAAACCCTGGGCCTGGCTTTGCCCGGCTCGGCCATGATGCCCGCTGTTTACAGTGAGCGATTGGCCTTGGCCCGCGCGGCTGGACGCCGCATCACCGAGATCATTAAAGAAGGCGGCCCCTTGCCGCGTGACCTCATCACCCGCAAGTCATTGGAAAACGCTTGTGCGGCAGTGGCCGCCACTGGGGGGTCGACCAATGCTGGTCTGCATTTACCCGCCATAGCGCACGAAGTCGGCATCTCTTTTACTTTGGACGACGTGGCAGCAGTCTTTGCCAGAACCCCCTTGATTGCCGACCTGCAGCCCGGAGGGCGGTTTTTGGCGGTGGACTTGCACCGGGCTGGCGGCGTGCGCGCCGTCTTGAAATCTTTGTTGGACGGTGGCCATTTGCATGGTGATGCCTTGACCTTGTCCGGACGCACTTTGGCCGAGGATTTGGCCGATGTCCCTCAGCCCGACGGGCAGGTGGTCCGAGGGGTGGCGCAGGCCATCAGCCCCACGGGCGGGGTGGTCGTGTTGAAAGGAAATTTGGCTCCCGAAGGCGCTCTGATCAAGGTGGCGGGCTTGAAATCTTTGGTGTTTGAAGGGCCTGCGCGTGTTTTTGAAAACGAAGAAGAATGCTTTGAGGCGGTTACCCAGCAGGCCTATGCGGCTGGCGATGTGCTGGTGATTCGCAACGAAGGCCCCAAAGGGGGCCCGGGTATGCGCGAAATGTTGGGCGTGACGGCGCTGGTCTATGGGCAGGGCATGGGCGAAAAAGTGGCCTTGCTGACCGATGGACGTTTTTCAGGCGCAACCCGGGGCATGATGGTGGGCTACATCGGCCCCGAAGCGGCCGACAATGGCCCCATCGCCTGGTTGCAGGACGGGGATCGGATCAGGCTCGATGCCAGTGCGGGCACTTTAGATGTCCTGCTGAGCGCAGAAGTTTTGGCGGCCCGTGCGCAGGCCGCTGCCGCAAGGCCAAAACCACGCCTGTCGGGTGTTCTCGAAAAATATGCCAAGCTCGTATCGGCAGCCCGTCTAGGTGCCGTGACGCACAGTGGCCCGGGCCAGATGGAATGATTTTTAATGCATGATTTGAGATTCGAAATTTCAGTCTAAAATTCGAACGGTCGTGCTTTTTTGTGCAATGTAAGGTCTCTTAAGCGGCGTTTGAGGCACAATTGACGTTTACGTAACGTCAACAAGCTTGCCGTGTTTAAGGTGCTAGGGTTGTTATACCAATGGAGATGATTTCATGAAAATTCTGGTTCCCGTGAAACGGGTGGTGGACTACAACGTCAAAGTGCGCGTCAAGTCCGATGGTTCGGGTGTGGACATTGCCAACGTCAAGATGAGCATGAACCCGTTTGACGAAATCGCCGTCGAAGAAGCCGTGCGTCTGAAAGAAAAGGGCTTGGCCACCGAGGTGATTGCTGTCTCTTGCGGCGTGACCCAGTGCCAAGAAACCTTGCGCACCGCCATGGCCATTGGCGCCGATCGCGCCATCTTGGTCGAAACCCCTGCCGACTTGGACTTGCAACCCCTGGCGGTGGCCAAGTTGCTCAAGGCTTTGGTGGACAAAGAACAACCCGG
>CAMDXR010000129.1 GCA_945877725.1 Limnohabitans sp. Rim8 | reverse complement strand
GACAAGATGTTTGCCGAACTCAAGGCCAAGGGCGTGCAAATCGACAAAGTGGACCAAGCGCCATTTGAAAAGGCCACCGCCCCCGTGGTGGCCAAGTGGGAAGCCAGCCCGATTGGCCCGTTTGTGAAGAAAGTTGTGGCCGCTGCGCGCGCCAAATAATCGGCAGCGAATATTCAGCGCCACTGTTCAGTGCCCTGTTCTGCGTGATCAAACACGCGAAACAGGGGTGCTGAACGCGTAAGCTGAATAGGCGACTGTTTGCATTTCGCTTAAGCCATGTTCATGACCCGCTGCGGTGCCGGCCACCGAAGTGCGTCATTCAGGAGATCCATTCATGACCTCAGTCATTGTCGAGCGCAATCCGCTTGAACGCGGGATCGTGGTCATCTGCAGCTTTGTGCTGTGGGTGACCATGGTTTTGATTTTCTTGATCTTGACGGCCAACACCTTGCTTCGTTATGCCAGTGGCACCAGCTTGCAATGGGCCAACGAGATTCCCGAGTTGTTGTTCCCTTGGTTGGTCATGTCCGGTGTGGTGCTGGCCGCCGAAAAAGGCTCGCACATCGCGACGGTGTTTCTGGTGGAGTCGGTCAAGCCTGCGGCCAAACGCCTGATTGCCATCGTGTCCTGGAGCGCAGTTGCCGTGTTGTACGCGGTGTTGGTGCGCGCCACTTGGAACATGCTTGAAATTGTGCATGACGAGAAAACCCCGATTCTTCTTATCCCCACATCGGTGACTTACGGTTGTTTGATGGTGGGCATGGCCATGCTGGCGCTGCTGGCGCTGCAATCCGCCTTCAGAGCTTGGCGTGGCGTGCGAGTGGTGCGGGACGATTCAGAACCAGGGGCGCAAGCCGCCCAAGGATAAGCACCATGACCTTGTTGATTTTGATTGTATTTTTGGGTGCGGCCACATTGGCCATGCCCATTGCCCACGCCATTTTGTTGGCGGCACTGGCCGCAGCGGTCAGCAGCGACCGGGTGCCGTTTGACCTGCTGGTGCAGCAAATGGTGGCGCAGGTGCAGAGTTTTCCATTGATCGCCATCCCGTTTTTCATGCTCACGGGTTCGCTCATGATGGGGGGCAAACTCGGCCAGGCCATTGTGGGCACCTTGACGGTTTTGGTCGGTCGTTGGCACGGTGGGCCTGCTCAGGTGAGCGTGCTGTCATCGACTTTGTTCGGTGGCGTGTCGGGCTCGGCGGTGGCCGATGCGTCGGCCATTGGCTCCTTGGTCATGCCCTGGCACCGCAGGCTGGGTTATCCCATGCCGTTTTCGGCGGCTTCGCTGGCGTCTGCGGCCACCATTGACATCATCATCCCGCCCTCGATCCCCATGATTTTGTATGCCATGAGTGCGAACGAGTCGATCGGGGCCTTGTTTTACGCAGGCATCTTGCCGGGTCTGATTTTGTGCGGTGGTTTCATGGCGGCTTGCTGGTATGTGGGCAAGCGCGACAACCTTCCGCGCGAGAGTGCACCGACGGATCGTGCAGAGTTTCGGCGCAACTTGGTGTATTCGATTCCAGCCGTTGCATTGCCGATATTGATCATCGTATTTTTGCGTTTCGGCATCGCCACACCGACCGAGGTGGCGGTGTTGTCCACGCTCTTTGCTGGCTTGGTGTCGCTGGTGATTTACCGCGACTTGTCAATCAAACGCTTGCACCACGCCATCATGGAGGCCGGTTTGGCAACGGGTGTGGTGCTGATGGTCATCATGGCGTCAGCGGCCATTGGTTGGTTACTGACCTTTGACCAGATGCCGCAACTCATCGTGCAGTGGGTGCAGCAAAACGTGAACGAAAAGTGGCTCGTCATCGCACTGATGAACGCCATGATGTTGTTCTTGGGCATGTTCATCGACCTGCCCGCTGCCGTGCTGCTGCTGACCCCCGTGTTCCTGCCTTTGGCGCAAGCGATTGGCATGGACACGGTGCAACTGGGCATCATGATGGTGGTCAACTTAGCCATTGGACTTTACACCCCACCTGTGGGCACCACCTTGTTCATTGCCAGTTCGCTGGCCAGGGTCAAAGTGGGCGAAACCGTGCGCGCCATGGTGCCGTTTTATTTTGTGGCCTTTGGTGTCTTGATGCTTGTTTCATATGTTCCCGCTGTCATCTTGAAATGACCGCATTGACCGATCCGGAGACCTCATGTCAGTGACGAATGACCGATTGTCAGAAGTGGCCCGCTGCGCTTACCGCATTCGCCGATACGCCTTGCGCATGGGCGAAGTGCAAGGGCAGGGCTACATTGGCCAGGCCTTGGGTTATGCCGATGTGTTGGCTGTGGCCTATGGCCACGCGCTGAACTTCCGCGCCGATGACCCGCATTGGGACGGACGCGACCGGTTTTTGCTCTCGCACGGCCACTACGCCATCGCGTTTTATGCCGCCCTGATCGAGGCCGGTATCCTTGCCGAAGACGAGCTTGAGAGTTACGGCAGCGATGACAGCCGCTTGCCCATGTCGGGCATGGCCAGTTACACGCCGGGCATGGAAATGTCGGGCGGCTCACTTGGTCAGGGCTTGCCGATTGCGGTGGGTATGGCGCTGGCGCTGCGCCACAAAAACAACCCAGCTTTTGTGTACAACTCCATGTCGGATGGCGAGCTGGACGAAGGCTCCACTTGGGAGGCCGCCATGTCAGCCGCCCACCACGGCTTGGGCAACCTGATTTGCATCGTGGACATCAACAACCAGCAAGCCGATGGCCACTCTTCCAAGGTGATGGGTTTTGAGCCGCTGGCCGACAAATGGGCTGCGTTTGGTTGGCATGTGCAGCGCGTGGATGGCAACCATTTGCCCGCCGTGCTGCGTGCCTTTGACACCGCACGCCAATTGCCTGAGGCCAAACCCCGCGTGATTTTGTGCGACACCCTGATGGGCAAGGGCGTGCCCTTTCTGGAAACGCGTGAAAAGAACCACTTCATACGCGTCGACCCGCCAGAGTGGCAGCATGCCTTGCAAGTGCTGGATGCGGCCCAAGCCTGAGGACCTGAAACATGAACGCCGTGACTGATAAAAAACCCCGCCTGACCACCTCGGCCATGATCGCATCGATCGCCTCCGAGGGCCAGCGCGTGCAAGCTGCTCCTTTTGGCAAAGCCTTGGTCGAGTACGCCGCCAACCGCCCCGAGATCGTGGGCCTGACCGCCGACCTCGGCAAATACACCGACTTGCATTTGTTTTCGCAGGCCTACCCAGAGCGGTTTTTCCAGATGGGCATGGCCGAACAGTTGCTCATGGCGGCTGCGGGCGGCATGGCCAAAGAAGGCCTGACCCCTTTTGCCACCACCTATGCCGTGTTTGGCACGCGCCGCGCTTATGACTTCATTCACCAAGTCATTGCCGAAGAAAACCTGAACGTGAAAATTTGCTGCGCCCTGCCCGGTCTGACCACCGGATATGGCCCCAGCCATCAAGCCACCGAAGATCTGGCCATGATGCGCGCCATCCCCGGCCTGACCATCGTGGACCCCTGCGACGCGCTGGACATTGCACAAGCCGTGCCCCAAATTGCCGAGCACAAAGGCCCGGTTTACATGCGCTTGTTGCGTGGCAACGTGCCCCTGGTGCTCGATGAATACGACTACCAGTTTGAGTTGGGCAAAGCCAAGCGCTTGCGCGATGGCAACGAGGTGCTGATCATCTCCAGCGGCTTCATGACCATGCGCGCACTCGAAGTAGCCAAACAACTGGAGGCCGACAAGGTGAGCGTGGCGGTGCTGCATTGCCCCACCATCAAGCCACTGGACGAGGCCACAATTTTGGCCGAAGTGGCGCGTCCGGGCCGACTCGTGGTGGTGGCCGAAAACCACTCGGTCATCGGTGGACTGGGTGAAGCGGTGGCTGGTCTGTTGTTGCGCGAAGGCGTGATTCCGTCCAAGTTCCGCATGCTGGGCCTGCCCGACGCCTTTTTGGACGCAGGCGCCCTGCCCACACTGCACGACCGCTACGGTATTTCAGTCGAAAAGATGACCGGGACACTCAAGGCTTGGTTGGCTTGATTCGCCACACCCCAGTCACTAGGCAGTCACACCCGAATCCTTGAGCTGTCACACCCTGATTCTTAACTTGTCATACCCGGCTACGACCGGGTATCCATGCCCGCCGAAGTCATGGACCCCCGATCAGGTCGGGGGTGACAGGGTAAAAAGGTCGGGGGTGACAGGGTAAAAAGGTCGGGGGTGACGGGTCAAAAGCTATCAGGCGGCCAAGCGGGCTTGTAATGCCGTTTTGGTGTCCAGCAGGGCTTGGGGCAGGTGGTAGCTCAGTTGCGCAAAGTGATCGTCGTGCAGTTTGAACTCGGTTTGCCAAGCGGCAGGGTCGATGCTGGTGACCGATTTGAACTGTTCGGCGCTGAAATTGAGGCCGGTCCAGGTGATTTCGCCATAAGTCGGGGCAATGCCGAACATGGTTTCTTCGCCTTGGGCAGTGCCTTCTAAGCGGTCGATCATCCACTTCAGCACGCGCATGTTGTCGCCATAACCGGGCCAGACAAAAGAGCCGTCTTCTCCCTTGCGGAACCAATTCACGCAGTACATGGCGGGCAACTTGTGGCCAGCCGCCTGGGCTTTGGCCCCGGTATCGAGCCAGTGCTGAAAGTAGTCGCTCATGTTGTAGCCGCAAAACGGCAGCATGGCGAAGGGGTCGCGGCGCACCACGCCTTGCGCCCCAAAGGCGGCGGCGGTGGTTTCAGATCCCATGGTCGCGGCCATGTAAACGCCCTCGGACCAGCTGCGGGCTTCCGTGACCAATGGCACGGTGGTGGAGCGGCGGCCGCCAAACATGAAGGCATCAATCGGCACGCCTGCGGCGTCGTCCCAGGCCGGGTCAAGCGCAGGGTTGTTGGCCGCAGCCACGGTAAAGCGGGCGTTGGGGTGGGCGGCTTTGGCGCCGGTTTCCTTGGCAATTTGGGGGGTCCAGTCTTTGCCTTGCCAGTCGATCAAGTGATCGGGCAGTTTGCCGGTGTCTTTTTCCATGCCTTCCCACCACACGTCGCCGTCATCGGTCAGTGCCACGTTGGTGAAGATCACATCCTTGTGCAGGCTCAGCATGCAGTTGGGGTTGGTCTTCATGTTGGTGCCGGGAGCCACGCCAAAATAACCAGCTTCAGGGTTGATGGCGTACATCTTGCCGTCGGTGTGCGGCTTGATCCAAGCGATGTCGTCGCCAATGGTGGTGACTTTCCAGCCTGCAAATGCCGTTGGTGGCACCAGCATCGAGAAGTTGGTTTTGCCGCAAGCGCTGGGGAAAGCCGCTGCCACATGGTATTTTTTGCCCTGAGGGTTGGTCACGCCCAAAATCAGCATGTGCTCTGCCAACCAGCCTTGGCCGCCTGCTGCCTCGCTGGCCGCCGCACGGCCCATGTTGGAGGCAATGCGCAGCGCAAAGCACTTTTTGCCCAGCAAGGCGTTGCCACCATAGCCCGAACCATAAGACCAAATTTCACGCGTTTCAGGGAAATGCACGATGTACTTGGTGGTTGGGTTGCAGGGCCAAGATGTGGTGTCAGTTTGACCGGCCGCCAAGGGCGCGCCCACGGTGTGCATGCAAGGCACAAAATCGCCCTGCGTACCCAACACATCGAACACGGCCTTGCCCATGCGGGTCATGATTTTCTGGTTCACCGCCACGTAGGCGCTGTCGGTCAACTCGATGCCGATGTGGCTGATGTGCGAACCCAGGGGCCCCATCGAAAAAGGCACCACGTACATCGTGCGCCCAGCCATGCAGCCGTCAAACAGTGGGTTCAGGGTGGCGCGCATTTGCGCGGGTTCCATCCAGTTGTTGGTGGGGCCAGCGTCTTCTTTTTGGGCTGAACAAATATAGGTGCGGTCTTCCACGCGGGCGACGTCCGAAGGGTCGGAGCAGGCCAAAAACGAATTGGGGCGCTTGGCCGGGTTGAGCTTTTTGAAGGTGCCAGCCGTGACCAGTTCGGCGCACAGGCGGTCGTATTCTTCTTGTGAACCGTCGCACCAGTAAATGTTGGCGGGCTTGCACAGGGCGGCCATTTCGGCCACCCAGGCAATCAGCTTGGCGTTTTTGACGTAGTTGGGGGCGTTCAGGTTCAGGCCCTGCATCACGGGTGAGTTCATGGGGAGGCTCCAAGTTTAAAAATCGTTTTTTCAAAAACCCAGCGCTGGGACTTTGAAAAAACGGCTCAGGGGCTGAGATACTGCGTTCTGAACGGGCTGGAACGGGGGCATGTAACCGCTCGGTAACCAAGGGTCTCGATTTTAGGGAGGCTGTCTGATCCGTGCCTGTCAATTGAGTTCAAAACCAGCTTAAATCTATGCAAAAGAAGCATGACTTTATGCGGCCGACATTTATCCCGGTGTCGATGCCGCAGCGTCGCAGCCTGTGGTTGTTGGCCTTGACCTGCGTGTCGTTTGCAGCTGTGGCGCTGCCAGCGCAAGCTCAAACGCGGGTCAAAATTGCCGCAGCCAGCAACCTGAAGTTTGTACTGGCTGACTTGGTAAGCCTTTACGAGCAACAAACTGGCGTTCAAATTGATGTGAATTTTGGGGCGTCTGGCAACTTGGCCCGGCAGATTTTGCAAGGCTTGCCGGTGGCGCAATTCATCTCGGCGGACGAAGACCGGGTGGCTGAATTGGTCAAAGCCGGCCGCACCCTGAATGCCGGAGAGCGCTACGCCACCGGGCGTTTGGCCCTGGTTCTGCCTAAAAATTCAGCACTTCCCGTGCGCCAAGGTCTGGCCGCTGTGGTGCGGGCCTTGAAACCGAATGACAAATTCGCCCTCGCCAACCCCGCTTTGGCCCCTTATGGCTTGGCGGCCGAGCAAGCTTTGCAAAGTGTCGGGGTGGCTCAATTGCTGACGCGGCAAAAGGTGTTGGGCGACAACATCAGCCAGGCCACCCAGTTTGTGGCCACTGGGGCGGCGCAAGCGGGCATCACCGCACTGGCGCTGGCGCAGGCCCCCGAAATCGCCGACCGTTTACAAGTGCTGCCCTTGCCCGAATCGCTGCACGCCCCTTTGCACCAGCGCATGGTCTTGCTCAAAGGGGCCAGCCCGGCGGCAGTGGCCTGGCAGCAGTTTTTGCGCAGCCCACCCGCGCAAGCCATCTTTGTGCAGCATGGTTACGCCTTGCCGCAATAATCAAGGCCGCTTCAGTCCGTCAGAATTGACCTCATCGTTCCCCAAGCCTCTAAAACCCTGCCCAAATAACTCCCCATGGATTGGCCTGCCCTCACCGTATCGCTCACCTTGGCTGCCCTGACCACCTTGGTCTTGTTGCCGCTGGGCTTGGCGCTGGCCCGCTGGTTGGCGGTGACCGCCTGGGCCGGGCGCCCCTTGATCGAGGCCTTGTTGCTGTTGCCCTTGTTGTTGCCTCCCACCGTGATCGGTTTTTACTTTTTGGTGGCTTTTGGCCAGGGCAGCGCTTTGGGGGCCTGGCTGGCCGCATCCGGCTGGCGGCTGGTGTTCACACTCGAAGGCTTGCTGCTGGTCAGCGTGCTGGTCAACCTGCCTTTTATGGTGCAACCCATACAGCGCGCTTTTGCTGCCGTCCCCAACAGCTTGCGCGAGGCGGCCTGGGTTTCTGGCTTGTCCACCTGGCAAACCTTTTGGCGCATTGAGTTGCCGCTGGCCTGGCCCGGATTGTTGGCGGGCATGGCCCTCACGGTGGCCCATACGCTGGGCGAGTTCGGGGTGGTGCTGATGGTGGGCGGCAATATTGAGGGCGAAACCCGCACCCTGTCGGTCTCGCTTTACGACAAAGTGCAAGGCATGGACTTGCAGTCGGCCCATGTCATGGCGTTGGCGCTGGTGGCTATTTCTTTGCTGGCGCTGAGCTTGGTGCTGGCCTTTGACCGCGTGGGCCAACGTGGCCGCGCCTTGCAGGAGCGGTGATGGCGTCGGGTCTGCAAGTTCAACTGCGCTCGGCCAGCCCCATTCGGCTGGAGGCCGAATTTGACTGCGCCGCAGGCGAGCTGGTGGCCTTGGTGGGCCCCTCGGGCAGTGGCAAAACCAGCATGCTGCGGGCCATTGCAGGGTTGTGGACGCCTGCCGATGTGCAGGGCCACATCCGGGTGGCAGGCCAAAGCTGGCTGGACACGGCGGCGGGGGTGCAGCTCAGTCCACAGCAACGCCGGGCAGGCTTGGTGTTTCAGCACTACGCCTTGTTTCCGCACATGACGGCGCAGGCCAATGTGGCACTGGCTGCAGGACCGGGCTGGACGCAGGCCGACGTGCAAGCCCTGCTCAGCCGCCTCGGGCTGGCGGCGCTCAGCCAGCGCAGGCCAATGCAG
>CAMDXR010000128.1 GCA_945877725.1 Limnohabitans sp. Rim8 | reverse complement strand
TTAGTTAGCGACCGCTTGGCCCAGCCGCCAAAGCGAGGTGACTTCTGCAGACCGGGCAGCATGCAGCGGGTCTGTGGCATCTTGTGCTTTGGCGTGCACGGGCTTCACATCTAAGCGGCCCAGCACCACAAGGCCAGCATCGGCAATCCAACCCAGCAGGGATTCGCGTGTGCGCAGACCCAGATGTTCGGCCAAGTCTGACAAGATTAACCAGCCCTCGCCACCCTCACAAAGGTGCTCTGGAAGTTTCGCCAAGAATCCCTTGAGCATTTGGCTGCCCTCGTCATAAACCGCTTGTTCCAGCAATGTGGTGGGTCGTGCGGGCAGCCAAGGCGGGTTGCACACCACCAGTGCCGCTTGACCGGTCGGGAACAAATGGGTTTGTTGCAACTGCACCTGGTTTTGCAGACCCAGGCGTTGCAAGTTGTCCAGCGCACAGGCCAAAGCCCGTTCCGACACGTCGGTGGCGATCACTTGGCTGGCACCACGGCGGGCCAGCACGGCCGACAACACGCCTGTGCCAACCCCAATGTCAAAGGCCACCGAATGGGTCTTGAGGGCTTCCGGCAGGGGGGCATTGGCCACCAGTTCCACATATTCGCCGCGCACCGGAGAGAAAACGCCGTAATGCGGAAAGATGCGCAGGGCTTCACCCATGGCGGGCACCTCGACCCCATTTTTGCGCCATTCAAAGGCCCCAATGGCACCTTGCAAGCTGCGCAGTGACACCACAGAAGTTTGTCCGTTGCTGGGTCCATAGGCTTGCAGACAGGCGGACTTGGCATCCGGGGCGCGGCGCAGGTCGATGCCGTAATCAGCGTTCAGCTCAATCAAGATTTGGCTCAGGATGCGGGTGCGTTGTGCTTGTGCTTGTCGGTGGGTGTGAAAGACTGCGCCGGGTAACGCGGGTGCGCCGGGGTTTGGTTTTTTGATGCGCACCTTTTTGGGTTTGTCGATGCGCCTGGCCAGCGCTTGCAACAATTGCCGCGCATTTTGAAAATCGCTGCGCCAGAGCAAGCCCGTGCCTGCGCAAGCCAAGCGGTAGGCGGCATCGGCTGTCAGGGTGTCGTCTGCCAGCACCACGCGCGCGGGCAAAACTTGGTCGGAACGCCAAAGGGCCGAGCGCTCGGAGTCGTTTTCGGTCCAGGTCAAAAGGGTGGGGTTGTTCATGCGCAGGTTCAGTCAGGAGAGTTGTATCGCGCAGATGGCCACGATGATTTTTTTAAAGGTTTTCAGGGCTGCTGTTCAGTTCAGACCCGCCAACAGGTGACGGGTTAGTTCAGCAAAACCCGCGCCGCGTTCGCTGGCGGTGATGTACCGAGGCGGATGGGTCAATTGCGCTTCAAAGCGCCGAATGTTGGCCACGCCCACAGTGTGCGGAAAATGTTCGAACATGACTTGGTCATTGCTGGAGTCTCCCACATAAACCCAGCGCCCGATTTCGGCGTCCAGATCGCGGCCCCAGAGTTCTTGCACGATCCAGCGGGCACCCGTCAGCTTGTTGTGTTCGCCAAACCAGCCATTGACATGAATGCTGCTGACCGTGGCGGTCATGCCCTCACTTTGCATGATATTCACCACTTGTTCGATGCCACTTGGCGGCAGGTGGGTGAATTCACTGTGGTCGATGGCGATGTCGGTCTCGCGCCCCGGGCTGTCTTGTGACAAGCGGCTGCCCGACACTTCTTTCAAAATGCGTTGCGCCACTTGTTGCATGCGGGCAAAGTTGTGCTGACGGGTTGTGGCGCTTTGTTGGTAAAGCTTGCGCAAGCCCAAAGGGGGGGTGTGCTGCAAAGCAAGCGCACCGTTTTCGGCCACGATCGCATCCACGGGCCAGCTTTGGACAAAGGGCTCGCTCCAGCCCATGGGCCTGCCAGTAATGGGCACCACATGAAGCCCCGCCGCTTTTAAATCAGCCAGAGCCCTCATGGCATCGGGCGTGATGTTGCCTTCTGTGGTGAGGGTGTCGTCGATGTCGGTGAAGACACCGATCAAGTCATGGGGGTGCCAAGAGGCCAGTGGGCGCATGGTTTCAACCAGCGCTGCCCAGTGACAGCCCGGCATGCTCGCGCAGCGGATGAAAGTGAATTTTTGGAAAGCGCTCTTGCGCCAGGCGCACGTCATACGGACTGGTGCACAAATAGGCCAGGGTACTGGCTGCATCGGTCGCCATGCGCTGCGGGTAGGCGTTGGTGAATTCACGCATTTCAGCCGGGCTGTCTGCGGTGATCCAACGGGCACCCGTGTATTGGCAGCCTTCCAGCCGCACATCGCAGTCGTATTCAGATTTCAGGCGGTGTTGCACCACTTCAAACTGCAGTTGTCCCACAGCGCCCAGCAGCATGGGACCACCGATTTCGGGCTTGAAAACTTGAATCGCGCCTTCTTCGCCCAATTGGTCCAGGCCCGTTTGCAGTTGTTTGGTGCGCAGCGGGTTTTTCAGGATCACGGTCATGAAGAGTTCGGGCGCAAAAAATGGCAGGCCGGTAAATTGCAGGTTGGCGCCGTCGGTGATGGTGTCACCCAGTTGTACGCCCCCGTGTGTGGTGAACCCAATGATGTCGCCCGCATAGGCCTCGTCAACGGCTTCACGGCGTTGGCTCAAAAAGGTCACCACACTGGTGGGGCGCAGTTCTTTGCCAGTGCGTTGCACTTTCAGCTTCATACCCGGCGTGTATTTGCCCGAGGCCATGCGCACAAAAGCAATGCGGTCGCGGTGGTTGGCGTCCATGTTGGCTTGTACCTTGAACACCACACCTGAAAAAGCGTTGTCTTCGGGTTGAATTTCTTTCACCACAGCTTGCTTGTTCACCAACAATGAACTGGTCCGTGGGCGGGGTGGCGGGGCCAGATCGACCAGCGCATCCAAGACCTCCATGACACCGAAGTTGTTCACGCCGGAGCCAAAGAAAACCGGGGTTTGTTTGCCTGCGAGAAAGGCGGCTTCGTCAAAGGCGGGCGATGCCCCGGTGGCCAGTTCCATGCTGTCCATGGCGGTTTGCCAGTCGTTGCCAAAGCGTGCGGCCAGTTTGGCTTGCTCGGTCAGGGGGATGGTCTCGAAGTCTTGTGGGCGGCGTTCGCTGCCCGATTCGAAGACCGTCATGGCTTGCGTGCGCAGGTTGATGATGCCGCCAAAAGACTTGCCTTGACCCACAGGCCAGGTCATCGGAACGCAGGGCATGCCCAGTTCGCGCTCGACTTCATCCAAGATGTCCAGGGGGTCGCGCACTTCGCGGTCCATCTTGTTGACGAAGGTGATGATGGGGGTGTCGCGTTGACGGCAAACCTCAATCAAGCGGCGGGTTTGGGCTTCCACGCCGTTGGCTGCGTCAATCACCATCAGGGCCGAGTCCACGGCTGTCAGCACACGGTAGGTGTCTTCGCTGAAGTCTTTGTGGCCCGGCGTGTCCAGCAGGTTGATGACGTGGTCGCGATACAGCATTTGCATGACCGACGAGGCCACCGAAATGCCCCGTTGTTTTTCGATTTCCATCCAGTCCGATGTGGCGTGGCGTGAGGCCTTACGGGCTTTGACCGAACCGGCAATCTGAATCGCACCCGAAAACAGCAACAATTTTTCGGTGAGGGTGGTTTTACCCGCGTCGGGGTGGGAAATGATGGCAAAAGTCCGGCGGCGCCGGGTTTCGTGGGCGTAGGTCACAAGGGGTCCTGAAGTCGAGCGGGCGGCATGGGTGCCCGTGATGGCCATGCCCGTCCGGGCTGGCAAAAGGGGGGATTTTACTGGTTGGCCCCGTGCTGCCGTCTGATTTCGTATAATCCGCGCATTCCGAGGAGCGTTGCAGCGCCCCCTGATTCAAAAAATCGGCAGCGGGGCGTGAGGCTCGGAACACTTCAACAGCAACGACGCTCATCCACTCGACGTGTGGTGAGCCTGTTTTTCCCATTCAGTGCTTTCACCCACGCGTGTGGTTTATTCACCATGCTTTGGAGCTGAACTTATGAATGCACGTTTGAACACCGCCTTGAACGCCGATTGCGTCATTGCCGACATTGGCCTGTCTGATTGGGGCCGCAAAGAAATCAAGATCGCCGAAACCGAAATGCCCGGCCTGATGGCCATTCGCGAAGAATTCGCTAAGGCACAACCCCTGAAAGGGGCGCGCATTACGGGCTCCCTGCACATGACCATTCAGACGGCCGTGCTGATTGAAACCTTGCAATCCTTGGGCGCGCAGGTGCGCTGGGCTTCTTGCAACATCTTCTCGACCCAAGACCACGCTGCTGCCGCTATTGCCGCCAAAGGCACCCCGGTGTTTGCCATCAAGGGCGAAACCCTGGCCGATTATTGGGATTACACGCACCGCATTTTTGACTTTGGCGCTGCAGGCACCGAAGGCGAAGGCCCCAACATGATCCTGGACGATGGCGGCGATGCCACCTTGCTCATGCACCTGGGCAAGCGTGCCGAAACCGATGCATCGCTGATTGCCAACCCCACCAGCGAAGAAGAAACCTGTTTGTTCAACGCCATCAAGGCCAAATTGGCGGTTGACCCCACCTGGTACAGCCGCAAGGGTGCGCAAATCATTGGCGTGACCGAAGAAACCACCACGGGCGTGCTGCGCCTGAATGAGATGGCCGCCAAAGGTAGCCTGATGTTCCGTGCCATCAACGTGAACGACTCGGTGACCAAGAGCAAGTTTGACAACTTGTATGGCTGCCGTGAGTCTTTGGTGGACTCCATCAAGCGCGCCACCGATGTGATGATTGCCGGCAAAGTGGCCGTGGTCGCCGGTTACGGTGACGTGGGCAAGGGCTCTGCCCAGGCTTTGCGTGCCTTGAGCGCCCAGGTTTGGGTGACCGAGATCGACCCAATCAATGCCTTGCAGGCCGCGATGGAGGGTTTCAAGGTGGTGACCATGGAATACGCAGCCGACAAGTGCGATATCTTCGTTTCTGCTACGGGCAATAAAAACGTGATCCGTTACGAGCACATGGCCGCCATGAAAGACGAAGCCATTGTTTGCAACATTGGTCACTTCGACAACGAAATTGACGTCGCTTCCCTTGAAAAACTCGAGTGGGACGAGATCAAGCCCCAAGTCGATCACATCATTTTCCCTGATGGCAAAAAAATCACCTTGTTGGCCAAGGGCCGTTTGGTGAACTTGGGTTGCGCAACGGGTCACCCCAGTTTTGTCATGTCGTCCAGTTTTGCCAACCAGACGATTGCCCAAATCGAGCTGTTCACCAAGCAAGACCAGTACGAATCAGGCAAGGTGTATGTGTTGCCTAAGCACCTTGATGAGAAAGTGGCCCGTTTGCACCTGAAAAAGGTGGGCGCCATGTTGTCAGAGTTAAGCGACGAACAAGCGTCTTACATCGGTGTGTCCAAAAACGGCCCTTACAAAGCCGACACCTACCGTTATTGAGCGGTTGATGGCCCGACTGATTCCGCGTGGTCGTATCGAATACGGTCATGGCGGGCAGTCTGACAGTTGGGCCCTCGGCTCATCGCTTGGCGTTCTAGCGAACCCGATGCCGATGCGCTTTTTTTCAGACGGGGCACTGGCGCAATGGCCAGTGTTCCTCTGAACGGTTCATGAACCCTGCACTTTGAATGCTTCCGAGTCTGGGTAACCCCGATCACCCCATTACCCCTTCACCAGATACACCGAGATACACACTGAATGCGCATTGACCAACTTCTCGTCGAACGTGGCTTGGCCGCTTCACGCTCCCAGGCTCAAAGACTGATTGCCGGGGGGGTGCAGTGGCAGCAGCCCAATGGGGAGTGGCGCGCGATCGTGAAAAACCGTGACGATGTGCCTGAGAGCGCGCCTTTGGAGTTGTTGGACGATGCCGAGTCTCGCTATGTGTCACGCGGGGGGCTCAAGCTCGAAGGGGCGTTGCAAGCCACGGGTGTCCAGGTGCAAGGTTTGCGTTGTTTAGACGTGGGTCAGAGTACGGGGGGCTTCACCGATTGCCTGTTGCAGCAGGGCGCTGAACAGGTGGTGGGCATTGATGTCGGGCACGCCCAAGTGCATCCCCGGATTAGGGACAACGAGCGGGTGGTTTGCATCGAGGGCGTGAATGCCCGAGAACTGGAGCCGGGGGATGAACGTGTGCCCGATGCACTTGAAGGTTTTGACCTGATGGTGGGCGATGTTTCGTTCATCTCCCTCACTTTGGTGCTGCCGGGGGTGGTGCATTTGCTCAAGCCTACGGGGCAGTTGCTGATGTTGGTGAAGCCGCAGTTTGAGCTGCAACCGGGCCAAGTGGGCAAGGGCGGCATAGTGAAGGACGACAGCTTGTATGGTTTCGTCGAAAATCGCGTGCGCACCACTTTGTCCGAGTTGGGTCTGAAAGTGACCGACTGGCTTGACAGCCCCATAGAGGGCGGTGATGGTAACCGTGAGTTTTTTGTTCAGGCCTGCTGGCCTGACCCAGCGACTGTGCAGCCCGCCAGAGAGCAGGCACGCATAGCGCATGAGGCTGATCTGGCCGCCAAGGCGTATGCCAAGGCTAACGACTATTGAACAACAAGGTAGTGAAGTGATGTCTGGTTTGAATTTACCCATCAGTCTTGAGTTTTTCCCTCCCAAAACACCGGAAGGTGCAGAAAAACTGCGCGCTGTGCGTCAGCAGTTGTACGGGTTGAAGCCCGAGTTTTGTTCGGTCACCTATGGTGCAGGTGGCTCGACTCAAGAGGGGACTTTTGCCACAGTGGGTGCCATCTTGAGTGAAGGCGTGCCGGCGGCTTCGCACTTTTCTTGTATCGGTGCCACCAAAGCCTCGGTACGCCAAGAGTTGGCCACACTCAAGGCCATGGGGGTTAAACGCTTGGTGGCCTTGAGGGGTGATTTGCCCAGTGGTTACGGCGCGGGTGGTGAGTTCCATTACGCCAGTGATCTGGTGGCTTTCATCCGGTCTGAAACTGGCGATGACTTCCATATTGAAGTGGCGGCCTATCCGGAAATCCACCCTCAAGCCAAATCAGCAGAGTCAGACTTGCAGGCTTTTGTCACCAAGGTCAAAGCCGGAGCCCATTCGGCCATTACCCAATATTTTTACAACAGCGATGCGTACTTCCGGTTTGTGGACGATGTCTACAAGTTGGGCGTGGATGTGCCTGTGGTGCCAGGGATTATGCCCATCACCAGCTCTTCCCAGTTGATGCGCTTTTCAGATGCTTGCGGGGCAGAAATTCCGCGCTGGATTCGTTTGCGCTTGCAAGCCTATGGCGATGACATCGCCTCCATTAAAGCCTTTGGCCTGGATGTGGTGGCTGACTTGTGCGAGCAACTCAAGAACGGCGGCGTCCCCGCTTTGCATTTCTACACCATGAACCAGAGCGCCGCCACCACCGAAATCGTGCGTCGGTTGTGAGTCATTAACCCAGCTTGTAATGGGGTGATGGCGTGTTTTGTAAGTGCTTTATCAAGTCTATTCACCCGGTTATTTCGGGGTGAATAGATAACAAAGCAACAGCGGCCTGATTAAAGGCGCTTTAACGCTCGTCGAAACTGACCACGACCCGGCCTGAAGTCGGGCGTGCTTGGCACGACAAGATGTAGCCTTGGGCCACTTCTGGTTTTTCGAGCGTGAAGTTTTTCTCCATCTCTACCGAACCTTCCATGACTTTGCATCGGCAAGTGCAGCAGACACCGGCTTTACATGAGTAGGGCAAGTCCAGTCCAAGTGACAAAGCGATGTCCAGAATTTTCTCGTTTCGGTTCATCGGGATGTCGTAGGGCTTGCCATCCAGTACCACGGTGAGCTTGACTTCGCCTTGTTCGCGTATCGCCTTGTGACCCAGCACAACTTGGCTGCGCTGTTCGGGTGTCAGTGCATCCAGAGTGGGTGAACTGAATCGCTCGGTCCGTATGCGCTCTGCCTTGACCCCCGCAGCCAACAGCGTTTTTTCGGTTTCTTCGATCATGGCCTCTGGGCCGCAGATAAAGACTTCGTCCATGCTGCCTACGGGCAAAAAGGCGTCAATGATGGCGCGAACTTTGCCAGCGTCAATGCGGCCTTCGAGCAGGGGCACCTCTTGAGCTTGGCGAGACAAAATATGAATCAGCGTCAAACGATCGGGATAACGGTCTTTCAGGTCTTGCAGCGCTTCGTTGAACATGACGCTGTCCATTCGGCGGTTGCCGTAGACCAGAGTGAATTTGGACTCGGGCTGTTCTTCGAGTGTGCTGGACAGAATCGACAGGATGGGGGTGATGCCCGAGCCGGCTGCAAAGCCCACGCGGTGCAGGGCGCGCGGGCGTTGCACCACAAAGCGCCCCTCGGGTGGCATGACGCGAAGGGTGTCACCC
>CAMDXR010000127.1 GCA_945877725.1 Limnohabitans sp. Rim8 | reverse complement strand
GGAAGCTTGAGCTTCCCTTTTTTATCAAAACAGTCTTGTTAAGGCGCGATAGCAAAGCGGTTATGCAACGGATTGCAAATCCGTCTAGCCCAGTTCGACTCTGGGTCGCGCCTCCAAATCTTCTTTTTCTTCATTAAAAAAGCCCGCTTGAGCGGGCTTTTTGCTGTTTAACAAAACCTGATCAGGCCGATCACCAGGCACCGGCACAAAATAACAGGGCAGGGTAGGTGGACAGCCAAGCCCAGAAAAACCGGTTCAAACCGAAAAACCAAAACACCAAAAAATGGAAAACGCCTGCGGATACACAAAATGCCATGGCAAGACGGACATCGAGCAATGCGAGAGGAAAGCAACCTTCGAGCAGGGTAAAAGTCCAGGTGCTGGCCCAAGCCACACGGGGTGATCGGTACCAACTGACTTTTGGCAGGGGACCATAAACCCCGGTGTTTAAAAACAGGGTCATGGCTTGCCCCTTTCGCCATTCGGGACGAAGTAACTTGACCCAACCCGACACAAAATAAGAACTCACGGTTTGCAGGGTGATGTACCAAAAGCCCCCTTGCCAGCCGAAACTTGGTGTGGTGGCTGCGCCCAGCAAATGCGAAATCAGCAAACCTGTCAGGCACACCAAGGTCATGAAATCGCTTCCGCCATTGAAAGCGCCACGCCAGCGCAAAAGAAGCATCAGCGCCATCAAAAACAGCACCAATGAGCCCATCAGGCCCACTTGTCCCGCCATCAAGGCGAGGGCTAAAACAAGGCGCAAAGTCAGAAAGCATTGGTACGGCAGAGGTCGAAACACTTGGTTCAGAGCGGATTTGATCCAAGCCGGGCGGTCGGGTATTTCGTGCTGCATGAGGGGCCATAAGGCAACCCTGTCCAGGGAGGGCAGGCGCATGTACTCAAGGGTTTGCAGCAACAGGCTTAGGCCCAACAGGACCTCAAAAACGCGGATGGCCAGATTCAATTCCATAGCGGCATCACCGGCGACTGAAGCATGGTTTGGCTGCTTGCGCCTTCAGGCAGTTCCATCCGCACCTCGTATTGAAAAGCAGTCAAGTTGGAAGGGTGCTCAATGGCAATCATGGCTTGATCACCCCAGCGGTCCCCTTGCATGGCTTGCTGGGCCAGACGCGAGACCAATTGATATGTGATCAGGTGGCGCACATCACCCTCGGCAGGCAGGTCATTGATGTCGTTGGCCAGATGGTCAACCAGATTTTGGTGCGTCAAGGCCAGATTTACCGCCGGGTTGTGGACCCAGTGGGTCAACTTTCTGGGCAATCTGGGATAAATCAGAAACCAGTCTGTCCAGGTGCCGGATTCGGTTTGGCCTCGCACATAAAGACGAGGAGCCGGGTTGATGCCGTGATAGAACTTCCAATTGGGAAAAAAAGCGCGAAAGAAAAACAGCCACGGTCCTTGAATGATTCCCCAGCGCTTGCGCAGCGTCACCGCCAGCAAGACGAAATAAGCCAGAATCAGCAGGTTTGTAAAGTCCATAGAGGCAGTTTATCGCCAGTCGTCACTGAAAAGTCTTCATCAACTGACCTCAAGTCAATGCACTTCAGCCCGGAAATGGCCCATTCTTGTGGCTTAATAACGCTTTGCATTATTTATCTGGAGCCATAGATGGGCAACAAAATCGTTACCGAAGCAGATCGTAAATTCACAGCGCCTCTCCCGCCATTGCCTGGCGTGACCTTGCCGACCCATGGTCGCGGCCAACGCGTCAGTTTGGAGCGCGGTGTTTCCACTCGCAACAAGAAAAATCCTGGCAAGCGTTCCAAAAAAGGCGGTTAAACCGGCCGGGTTCCTTGGCGATTCCCACGGGTTGGCGCAAAGCCACTGAAACTCAGTGGCTTTTTTATTGGTTGGTGCGTAAATTTCAGGTTTAAATCCGTGCTTCAAAGATCAAGAGGGTATTTGTATGTTGATTTCCTATGCATCCATTTTGGTGGCGGGTTTGATGCCCATGATTTGTGCCGGCATTTCCAAAGGCGGTGCCAAAGACTACGACAACCATGACCCCCGTGCCTGGATTTCCCAGCAGGGCGGTTTCAGGGCCAGGGCCAACGCCGCGCAGTTGAACAGTTTTGAGGCTTTTCCGTTCTTTGCCGTCGGCGTCATTTTGGCGCTTTTGACCGGCGTAGATCCATTTGTGGTCGATTTGTTGGCGGCACTCTTCGTCGCAGCGCGAATTGCTTATGTCGCTTGTTATTTGGCTGACAAGGCGCTGTTTCGTTCTATTTTCTGGTCGGTTGGATATCTTTGTGTACTGGTTCTTTTTATTCTCTCGATGCTGAATTTGCAGTTCGATTGAACCTGAAAAGCTGATTTATCAAGGCACAATACAGGGTCTGCCCCGGTGGTGAAATCGGTAGACACACCGGACTTAAAATCCGTTGCTTCGTGAATAACGGGCGTGCCGGTTCGATTCCGGCTCGGGGCACCAGTATCCATGCGGCTTCCAAGGCATCAATCACCTTGGAGCCGCATTTTTCTTGCGTAAAGCGTGGCACAAAAAAGTGATCTTGCTCCCGAAAAACGTACTGCTTAGCTGAGGGTTAAAAATCAGTTTAAGTAGAACGAAATGATTGAAACGAGAAAGCGGGCCAAGTACACGCTGGAATTCAAGATGGAGGTGGTCAGGCTGGTCAAAGGCCGAAGGTGTCGGTATCTAGGTGTGTCAACGTGCATGCGTGTAAAGCCAAATTGCTTACAATGGCGCTTCAACTTGCTTCAACGCTTATCAACACGTAAAGGCACCATGTACCGAATTGGCTTACCCGGCTGGAAGTTAGCCGCCCGTTTTGGGGTGCGCTTGCTTTTGCGCGTGCAGGTCATTCGAGATGATTTTGCCGGGGTACTTGTTGCCACCAGTCCAGACCTGCCCGGCCTGGTTGTAGAAGCCAAATCATCCGGCGAGCTGATCCAATGCGTTTACGACTGTGCTGACTTGCTGATTGACGAGCTGGTGAACGTCAAGGCAGTGCCCTATGTGGCGTGGGACGGACGATCAGTTAGCGCATGAATGGCTACTATGCCTTGGTGGTGGCAATTCTGAAGCAATATGGTTACGAGTTGATCCGGCAAAAAGGATCGCATCAGATTTGGAACAACGGAAGGCAACCCGTGACCGTCTCAACCAACTGTGAGTCACGCCATACGGCCAATGCCATCATGAAACAAGCCGGGATAGACCACCGCTTTTAAGGGCGTTCAGTGCCCCCCATGGATTAGCCTTGGGCACGATCAAGGGGCCGGCTAAACCGCTGGCGCTGTACGTCAAACCTTTAGACGTTCGAGGGGTTGAATCAGTGAAGGGCCACCCTGACCGGGGGGCCTTTTTTTCGTTTGCAGCATCGTACAATGTGTCAATCTGTGACGTACCGTCTCTTTTTGGAGATACAAAAATGTCTTACGGTATTTTTTACGGTACAAATCAATTTCGAAATGTGGAGAGCCGCATATACAGGGGCTGGCAAGCCCTTTTATTATTCCGGCTCGGCCAAAGTTAAATAAGCACCATCATGAAAAACGACAACGCACCGTTTGAAATCCATGTGCATGGTGATGTGCCGATCAAGCCTGGCACGGACATCAAAGCGATTCAGGAAGCGCTCAAACCACTTTGGCATTACGCGGGTGCACGTTCACTCAGCGAAGGCGCGCTCAGCCTCTACGAAGAAGAGCCGGGTATCCGCTTTGATGCCACCGCCCTTCGGCTGCAAATGTGCTGGACCGTTCGGGGGGATGACGATTTCAGAATGGTCCTTGACGACTTGTGCATGAACCTCAATGAACTGTCTTCGGCCGGAACCCAAATTGAGGTCACTTTTTACGATACCGAGTTCGAAGACGAAGACGATGCCAACGGCGCAGAGTCGCGAGACGATTTCTTGATGTTGTTTGTTGGCCCTGATCCTGGGGCCATCATGCAAGCCCAGCGCGATTTGCTGGTGCACGACGTGGTCAACATGATGGAGCGCCACTTTGATGGGGCAGAGTTGTCGGGTGTGGTGGCTGAAATTGATAAATTGTTCAGCCAGCGCTTTGACAATTTGGTCAGCTCCCTCGAACTAGGCAAACCCCCACGGGGCTCTGGTGGCAACAGCGGCCATGGTGGCGGACGTCGCCCAAGGCACTTACACTGAACCCCCACTGATTCCGCAAACATGGCTTCAATCTTCTCTCGGGAATCGCTTAATCCGGGTGTTCGATCCCGTGAAGTTTTTGGCTGGGCCATGTACGACTTCGCCAATTCGGGCTACACCACGGTGGTCATCACGGCCGTCTTTGCGGCGTATTTTGTGGGGGGCGTAGCGGGTGGCGCGCCTTGGGCCACTTTGGCCTGGACTTTTGCGCTCAGTATTTCGTACGCCATTGTCATGCTGACCATGCCGGGTTTGGGCGCTTGGGCAGACCGTACGGCAGGCAAAAAACGTTTGTTGATGACCGTCACCGTGGGCTGTGTTTTGAGCACAGCGGCCTTGGCTTGGGTAGGGCCGGGGCAAGTCGCACTGGGGTTGTTTTTACTGGTCATCTCGAACGCCTTCTTTTCTTATGGCGAGTCCTTGACGGCATCTTTTTTGCCCGAATTGGCCAAACCAGAGGCCATGGGACGGGTCAGTGGCTGGGGCTGGTCCTTGGGGTATGTGGGGGGCATGATGACGCTGGGCATGTGCCTGGCCTACGTTTTGTCGGCACAAGCACGCGGCGAGTCGGGCAGTCAGTTTGTCCCCGTGACCATGCTGATCACCGCCTTGGTTTACGGAGCCGCCGCCTGTGTCACCTTTTTACTTTTAAAAGAACATTCAGCACCCCAGCCCGAAGCACCCGTCGTCGGAATTTGGCAAAGTCTGCAAAGGCTGCGTCAAACTTTGCGCGATGCCCGCCCCTACAAAGACTTTTCCCGGCTCATGGCCTGTGCCGTGGCCTACCAAGGGGGCGTGGCCGTCGCGATTACGTTGGCGGCAATTTATGCCGAACAAGTCATCGGGTTTCAGCCGCAAGAAACCATGGTGCTGATTTTTGTCTTGAACTTTGCTGCATTTTTTGGGGCCTTTGCTTTTGGTTACGCGCAGGACCGCATAGGCCACAAACTCTCTTTGTCCTTGACCTTGGTCGGCTGGATACTGACCTGCCTGATTGCTGCGTTTTCAAGCACCAAAGAGATTTTTTGGTGGGCGGCCATCATTGCCGGGCTGTGCATGGGGTCCAGTCAGTCGTCTGGTCGTGCCATGGCGGGCATGATGATTCCCCCGGCCCGACTGGGCGAATTTTTTGGCCTCTGGACATTCGCCATTCGTTTGGCCAGCATTTTGGGGCCATTGAGCTACGGGCTGATCACCTGGCTCAGCGGAGGCAACCAGCGTTTGGCCATCGGCGCAACGTCTTTGCTTTTTGTTTTAGGTTTGGTGCTTTTGATTCCCGTGAATGTGGCGCGCGGGCACCGCATGGCTCAAGACGGATCAACTGACGACTGAGGACTGGTTTAGCCCTAAACCTGGCTGTCTGCCTTGTGACAGACCAGGTGCGGTAAATCTAACCAACGTTGTGCGGCCGCTTGCAGGGCTGGCAAGTCACCATTCGTCATCAACTGGATGCGGGCAGAAGTAGGCCGAGGTTCTGGGCCATTGCGCAGCAAAGAGGCTGCCTCCAGCAGTCGGCGGGTTTGGCGTGCCACCGGTTCGCCCGTAGAGACCAAATGCACATCAGGTCCCAGCAAAGACCGCAATTGTTTTTCTGCAAAAACGTAATGTGTACAGCCCAAAACCAAGGTGTCCATTTGTCCAGCAGAAGATCCAAACACACCCATTTCGCGGGTGTATTTTTCCAGTAATTGATGGATGCGCATGGCGGCTTGCTCACCCAATTCAACATCGGTGCATTGCTCTATGGCCAGGGCCAGCCCATTGCAAGGCTGAACGCTGAAATGGGCTTGGTCGTGCAGGCTACCCAGAAGCTTATTAAATTTGTCACTGCTGAGCGTTCCCCGTGTCCCGATGACGCCAATGTGTCCGGTCTTGCTGATTTGCAAGGCCGGTTTCAAGGCGGGTTCTACCCCGATCAAAATCAGGTGCGGATATTTCGATCGAAGCTCTTGAATAGCGGCCGCTGTGGCCGTGTTGCAAGCCACCACCAAGGCCTTGATGTGGTGTTGCTGTAGCAGGTGTTCGGTAATGGCGAGGCTGCGCTCGCGCACAAACAAGTCACTTTTTTCCCCATAAGGCGCATGGCCACTGTCGGCCCAATACACAAAATGTTCGGCGGGCAAGGAGGCTTGCAATGACTGCAAGACACTCAAGCCGCCAATGCCACTGTCGAAAATGCCGATGGGGGATTTGTTCATGAACCGTTACAAAGGGGGCGGCTTTCGCTCCCTTTGTGCCCTCAGGCCGCCGTCACACCAATGCCCTTGAACTCGCCTGTGGCAATGCGCTTTTGCCATTCTGCTGGGCCAGTGATGTGTGCGCTGGTGCCGCCAGCGTCCACGGCCACAGTGACCGGCATGTCGACCACGTCAAATTCATAAATGGCCTCCATGCCCATGTCGGCAAATCCCAGCACCTTGGCGTGCTTGATGGCTTTGGACACCAGATAAGCTGCGCCGCCTACGGCCATGAGGTAGGCTGATTTGTGCTTTTTAATGGCCTCAATGGCCACTGGCCCGCGCTCGGCTTTGCCGATCATGGCGATCAAACCGGTTTTTGCCAGCATCATTTCCGTGAAGCCGTCCATGCGAGTGGCGGTGGTTGGACCGGCCGGACCGACCGCTTCGTTGCCCACTGGGTCAACTGGGCCCACGTAGTAAATGACCCGGTTCTTGAAGTCCACGGGAAGCGGTTCGCCTTTGGCCAACAGGTCTTGAATCCGTTTGTGGGCGGCATCGCGGCCGGTCAGCATCTTGCCGTTGAGCAACAAGGTTTGGCCAGGTCTCCAACTGGCCACTTCTTCAGGGGTGAGGGCGTTCAGGTCGACGCGTTTGCTTTTCTCGGTGTTGGGTGACCAATTCACGTTGGGCCACAAATCGAGCGAAGGGGCTTCCAGATACACCGGGCCCGAGCCATCCAACACAAAGTGCGCATGGCGAGTCGCCGCGCAGTTGGGAATCATGGCCACGGGCTTGGAGGCGGCGTGCGTGGGGTACATCTTGATCTTGACATCGAGTACCGTGGTCAACCCCCCCAGACCTTGTGCGCCAATGCCCAGGGCGTTGACCTTGTGGTAAATCTCCAGTCGCATCTCATCGACTTGGCTGAGTTGCTCGCCCCGGCTGGATTTTTCGAGCAACTGGTACATGTCCAGATCGTCCATCAGGCTTTCTTTGGCCATGAGCACGGCTTTTTCGGCCGTGCCGCCAATGCCGATGCCCAGCATGCCGGGCGGGCACCAGCCTGCACCCATGGTGGGCACGGTTTTCAGCACCCAGTCGACCACGCTGTCCCCGGGGTTGAGCATGATCATCTTGGACTTGTTCTCACTGCCGCCTCCTTTGGCGGCCACCGTTACCTCGACTTGGTTGCCGGGCACGAGCTCGGTAAAAATCACTGCGGGGGTGTTGTCTTTGGTGTTTTTGCGGTTGAAATGCGGGTCGGCCACCACCGATGCACGCAAGGTGTTGTTGGGGTGGTTATAGCCCCGGCGAACGCCTTCGTTGACGGCATCGTCCAGACTGCCAGTAAAACCGTCCCAGCGAACATCCATGCCCACTTTCAGAAACACGTTGACGATGCCGGTGTCCTGGCAGATGGGGCGATGCCCGATGGCGCTCATCTTGCTGTTGGTCAGAATTTGGGCAATGGCGTCCTTGGCGGCGGGGCTTTGCTCGCGCTCGTAGGCTTTGGCCAAGTGAGAGATGTAGTCGGCTGGGTGGTAATAGCTGATGTATTGCAGCGCAGCGGCGACGGACTCAATCAGATCGGCTTGTTTGATCACAGTGGACATGTTGGAGGGTTCCTGCAGGGTTTCAAAGAATTCAGTGGTCGGCTTTGTCGTGGTGCGTCATCAAGCGGTCGGCATAGGCGATGGCAATGGCACTGAGCAAGAATGCCATGTGGATGAGGGTTTGCCACATCAACACTTTTTCGTCGTAATTGGCCGCGTTAATGAACGTTTTGAGCAGGTGGATGGAGCTGATGCCGATGATGGCCGTACCCAGTTTGACTTTGAGCACTGAGGCATTCACATGGTTGAGCCACTCGGGTTGGTCGGGGTGATCCTCTAGGTTGAGCCTAGAGACAAAGGTTTCGTAGCCCCCCACGATGACCATGATCAACAAATTGGAGATC
>CAMDXR010000126.1 GCA_945877725.1 Limnohabitans sp. Rim8 | reverse complement strand
CGAGACCACGCGGTAGCCGGCCTGGGTGAAGGCCTGCACCTGGGCGCGCCAATATTCCTTAGCGCCAAAGGCACCGTGCAGCAAAAAAATGGTCGTGTCATGGCCGCCGCTCGCCGGATGGTGCACGGCATAGTCGGGCAGGGTCACCGCCATCTGGCTCATGCTGGCACCTGCAGTGCAGCCGCCGGCGTCCAGCTGGCATGGGCGCCCATCGGAATATGCCCGGGCAGGATGATGCGGCAGATGGGCCCCGGGCTGATATCGCGCGCATCAAAGATGGCGCACTCGCCTTTGCCGGTGTTGAGGTTGGTGACATAGGTCACCAGGTAGCCGTCGTCCTCAGCCACGGCACCGTCGCGTGGCGCGAATGGGGTCTCGCTGACGAAGCAGCCCTTTGGCGCCTGCCAGCGCTGGCTGCGGCCGGTCTGCCAGTCGTATTTTTTCAGGCCGTCGAGTTCCCAACTGGGCTTCATCAGGGCGTTGTAGACATAGCGATTGGGCCGACCCTTGACGCGACCGCTGATCATCGAAAACTCGGTGACTTCGTCGTCCAGGTCTTCTTCGTGGGTTTGCCCGGTCTTCAGGTTGAAGCGCCAGCGGTGCATGCGCGTCTCCTGCAGGTCCATCGACAGCAGGGCGTTCATGCGGGCGTAACCCTCCTTGGGCAGGCCGCTCAGGTCCGGCACGGGGTTGGTCTGGATCGCGCCGTCCATGATGATCTCGTCGCCCACCTCGTAGGTGTTGGCTAGGTGCAGGATGTAGCAGGGCTGGCCTTCGAACCATTTCACATCGCGGCTGGTGCCAAAGCGCGGAATCACGCCGAAACGCGCCGGTACATCGCGGTGAAATTTAAGTCGGTGTTGGCCTTTTTTCAGGCCCTCTGGATCGAAGAACATCGACAGGTCGTGGATCACGCAGTAGTTCTGGCTCATGCCCAGATCGTGCGGCCAGGTGGCGTGCGGGAGTTCGATGGGCTCGTAATGCACCAGCTTGTTGTGGGCATCGACAACGCCGTAGTTGAAGTAGGGTGCCTTTTCACCGAAGTTGAAGAACATCATTTCTTTGCTGTGCTCGTCCACTTGGAAGTGCGAGCAGATGCCCCTGTCACCGAGCGCGCGTGACCAGTTGGTATCTGGGCCCAGGGTTTCGAGCGTGACCGGGTCCATGCGGTAGGGCTCGCTGCATTGGCTCATGGCAGCCAGAGCCCGCCCGGCATGCACCTTAATGTCTGTACCTGCGTTGTCCTTCATGGCACCTATCGAGCCCCAGCCACGGCGCACCGCGCGTCGCGGTTCGATGATGCCGGGCCAAAGTGATTCGCCCGCGACCGATTCGGCCAGAAAGCCGGTGGTGCGCACAAAGCGGTTGCGGTAGGTGGCTTGGCCGTTGACAAAGTGCATGCCGTGGATCATGCCGTCGCCATCGAACGGGTGGTATTTCCCGATGGGTGCATGGACCTGGTTATGGCCATTGCGCAGGTAGACGCCGTTAAGGTCTGTGGGGAGTTCTCCAATCACTTTCAGGTCGGGTGTGCTGGCAGTCCACTCTGTGTCGGTTGGCCCATGGCCGCCATTGAGGTAGGGGTTGTCACTGGGCAGGCAGCTCAGGCTGACACGGGAATGAACTTCAAGCATGGTAATTCTCCAGAAGTTAGGGTTTAAGGGGCAGTGCGCAGCGATTCTGTTCAGCGCAGCCGCTCGAACACAGTGGCAGTGGCGACGCCAAAGGCGCCAGGTATGGCGGTCACGCCGTAGCGCAGATCACGCTGTTCCATTTCGTCGAGTAGGCAACTCACCAACATGGCACCTGTGGCACCCATGGGGTGACCCAGGGCAATCGAGCTGCCGTTGACATTGAAGCGCGCTAAATCGATGCCCAGCGTTCGTATGTAATGCAAGGTGATGGCAGCGAAAGAGTCGCGCACTTCCCATAGGTCGATGTCTGCAACAGACAGGCCAGCCCGGCCAAGTGCCTTTTGGGTGGCGTCAACTGCCCCGGTTTGGGTCAGTGGGACACAAGCATCGGCATGCGCCAAGATGCGGGCCCGTATGGGTAGGCCAAGCTGAGCGGCTGCCTCGGCCGTCCCCAGCAGAACCGCACTGGCCCCATCGGCCATGCAGGGCGCGTTGCCCGCTGTGTGAACGTGGTTGATTTGCTTTAGTGCGGGTTCACGGGCCAGGCCCCAGTCGTCAAGGCCGTTGGCACCTGCCTCGTAGACAGTGCGCAGGGTTGACAACTTTTCCAATGTGTTGGCTTCGCGAATGTTTTCATCGTGGTCAAGCAGTACCTGGCCTTGGGCATCGAGTACCGGCACCATGGAGCGGGCCAAACCCCGGGTGCGGGCTGCTTTTGCGCGCGCCTGTGACAGTGCAGCGTAGCCGTCGCAGTCTTCTCGGCTGAAGCCGTGGCGTGTGGCCACCAAGTCAGATGACCAAGGCGGTGGCACAAAGCCAATTTGTTCACCCAATGCACGGTCGGTGTAATAGGGGACTTTGTCGCCAAACATGGGTACCCGGGACATCATCTCCACCCCGCCAGCCACGGTCAGCATGTTGGCGTTTTGGGCTTGCTGGGCGGCCCAGTTCACTGCGCTTAGGCCCGATGCGCAATAACGGTTGATGGTGACCGCGCTCATGTAAGGGCTCCATCCGGCCAACAAGGAGGCGGCCTTGCCAATGTTGCCGCCTTGCTCTCCCACTTGGCTGACACAACCAAAAACCCCATCAGCGATTTGCGCCGTGTCCACCCCGGTACGCTGTTGCAGTGCACGCAGCACGCCAGCCAGCAGTTCCATGGGCGTGATGCTGTGCAAGGCGCCGGTCTCTTTGGTGGCACCCCTGGGGGTTCGCAAGGCTTCAATAATGACGGGAGTTGACATTTTGAGCTATCTTTAACAGACTAAAGTTAAGGCACTATATCAAAAATACTTTATTGTTAAACTTGAATATTAACGGGGTAAACTATCGTTGACGTACTAAATTTTCCATGCTATGGGTCTTCAATCGCCTCCTATCAGCCCCCCGGATGCTGACTTTGAAAGTCTGGTGGCCGTGGGCCAAAGCGCCGCGCAACGCAGCATTGCCGTCATTGGTGACGCATGGACCTTGCGCGTGTTGCGCACAGTTTTTCGGGGCAAACGCCGATATGGCGACTTCATCAAAGAGTTTGGCGTTTCGCGCGCTGTGCTGACCGACCGATTGAACAAGTTGGTTGAGCACGAGGTGTTGCTGCGTGACACCCGTGAGGGGAAGCACCCGGAGTACCGTTTGACCGAGCGCGGCCTTGATTTGTGGCCCCTATTTCTGGCGATGTGGGTCTGGGAGAGCGATTGGGGCACGGGTCAGGACCAAGACACTTGGGCCCCAGATTTGCCACGCCGTCAAGTGGTGCATACGGGTTGCGGACATCCCATGCGGCCCCAGTTCAAATGCCTGCATTGCCAACAGGCGGTGTTGCCCTTTGAAACAACCGCCATAGACGCCACGGCGCAAGCCGATCCTCAGGCCTTCACCGCTGCACCTTTAGCAGTCGCTCCGGCAATCACTTCTTCCTTTCGTCGAGAACGCCAAGATGCGCTGCACAACACCAGCACTTTGCAGGCACAACGCTTGGTGCGGGTCATAGGCGACCGCTGGAACAGCGCAGTGGTAGCAGCTGCGTTTCGCGCAGTACGCACCTTTTCTGGCTTCGAGCAGGCATTGGGTATTGGCCCTGCGCAGCTCAGCATGCGATTGGCAGAGTTGCAGAAACTGGGCATTCTCAGCACCAGAACCTATGCCGGGTCTCGCATGGCGTATCGGTTAACCAAGGCAGGTATTGCACTTTTTCCAGTGACGCTGGAGCTGGTTCGCTGGGGTAACCGTTGGTACTGGCCCGGCACGCCCGCATTCACTGTGCAACACCTGCTGTGCAAGAACCCCCTAGAGGCACGCTGGCACTGTGGTCATTGCGAGGCTGAGTTGGTGCGGGAAACTGTTCGATTTGCATGATGTCATTGCCCTGAGCGCTATGGCAAGCGGCGTATCCATCCGCTGGGTGATCCAGGGTTTTACGGCACGCTTGCTTCAAGCACGGGCAGGGCTAAAGACCTCGTGCGGTAGCACGGCTTGCAAACAATGGCTGCAGACCATGCGACCGCTTACTAAGTTTTGGCAAGACTTGTGTTGCCAATGAAGAGTGTCTGGACCGGGTTGTCGTGATCTGCCCCAAGCCGTGATGGTGAGCAAATAGGGGAAAAGGTCTTGGCCAATTTTGGTCAAGCTGTAGAAGGATCGGCGCGCGTCTTTTGGGTCTGGCTTTTTTTTCATCAACTTGAGCTCGCCCATGCGTTTGAGGCGCTGCGCCAGTACGGCGCTGCTGATGTTAAGAATTTCAAGAAATTGGTCGTACCTGTGAAAACCCAATGCCACGGCCGCGATCAAAAGTACCGACCATCGGTCATCAATGACGGCAAGAATATCGCGCTGGGTTTGCCCTTTGTCATCGGCATTGGCCACTCGCCATCGGTTGTTGCGAATAGCGCGGGTCGTGTTGGGCAGAGGTTGGCAAGTTAATTGCGCGCTGACGTTGCGCAAGGTGAGACTTTCTGCACAGTGCTCGCACACCAACAGTGGTTTGAATTCATGCAGACAAACGGAATGCACCAAGCGGCGAGGAATGTTCTTTCCAGGGTCTCCCCAGCGCCGGTCCCAAGACCAGCTGGCGAGAACGTTGTCGTGAAGATTTTTCCCATCTTGAGTCAATCGATATTCATGGCGCAGCGGTTGGGACTGGTAGGCTTGCTTGCGCAACAGGCCAATTTTGACAAGATAGGCCAGTCGAAGACTCAGGGTCTGTCGTGGAATGCCCAGTTTCTGCTGAAATGCTTCAAATTGGCGAATGCCCAAAAAAGCCGCACGGATGATGGAGTTCGACCAAGGTTCGCTGATCTGGTCAACGGCAGCCATAAGGTGCCCTTGCCGGAGGGCTCGACCCAGATAAGTGTCTTGGGTAGTTTCCAAAGAACTCTCAGGCATAAATACAAAAATTCATGAACTGAGTGTACAAGGAGCCTCTAGGGGCGGCGCACCCTTAGGGGCCAGGCGGCGGCCTCAGTGCACACCCAGTCTGGGAATGGGCGCCACCCCATTGGGAATGACAACTGACTTGAGTTCGGTATAAAACTCGACTGAACCCACCCCGCCTTCGCGCCCGGTACCGGATTGTTTGAGTCCCCCAAACGGTGCTCGGGGGTCACCCACCAAGGTGGTGTTGACCCAAACCGTACCGGCCCTGAGTTCGCGGGTGGCGTGCATGACAGCGGCCATGTCGTTGCTCCAGAGGTAGGCCACCAGACCAAATTGAGATTGGTTGGCCAGTTCCATGGCTTCAGACAAGGTGTCGAACTCCAGCAAGGCAGCAAAAGGGCCGAAGACCTCTTCTTGGCAAATGCGCGCAAGGTTAGAGCTTACCTGTACCACGGTGGGCTCAACATACCAGCCACGCGCCATGTGCGCGGCACGCTGGCCCCCTGTGAGGAGGGTGGCGCCATCTTCACGGGCGATGTCGACATAACTCAGTACCTTCTGCATATGGGCCTCATAGGCCAGTGGGCCCAGTTCTGTCTTAGGATCCAGTGGGTCACCGATGCGTATTGCGCGAGCGCGTGCAATAAATTTTTCTTTGAATTCGCGCGCCACGGATCGCTGAACCAGAATCCGCGAGCCAGCCAGGCACTGTTGTCCGTTGGTCATGAAGTTACCGGCCAGAGCGCCATCCAGGGCAAGCTCAAGGTTGGCACTTTCCAGCACAATGCTGGCGGATTTGCCGCCCAACTCCATGGTGGTGCGTTTGAGGCCGCGTGCGGCGCTGGCATTCACCAAGGGCCCACTGCTGCTGCCGCCGGTGAAGGACACCAAATCCACCTGCGGGTGTTCCACCAAAGCAGAGCCCGTCACCGGCCCCCGGCCATTGACCATGTTCACCACGCCATCTGGAAGACCGGCTTCGCAAAAAATTTCCATCAACCTGGTAAACGCCAGAGGGGTGTATTCAGAAGGCTTGAGCACGCAACTGTTACCAAAGGCCAAGGCGGCAGCAAGCTTGGCACAGGACATGTTGACTGGACCATTCCAGGGTGAAATCAGCGCAGCAACACCGACCGGCTCACGCGACACCAACAACTGGTAGTTGCTTCGGGTCTGATGCAATTCGCCCTTGAGTTGATTGGCCAGTTCTGCATAAAACTGAAAGTGGTTGGCGGCACCGGGTATGTGCAGTCGGCGCAACTGGCTCAAAGGTATGCCGGTGTTGCAGCACTCTAAGTAGGCCAATTCGTCAGCATGTTGAAGTATCAGGTCTCGCACCCGCAAGAGGCAGGATTGGCGTTTGTCGGTAGAGATGCGCGACCATACGCCCGATTCAAAGCTGGCTCGTGCTGAGCTGACCGCTCGGTCTACAACGGCAGCGTTTGCCTCATGCAAAAGGCTGATGGGTAATTCGGTAGCCGGGTTGACCACCGCTATTTGGTAGGACGCTTCGGGTGGAATGAACTGTCCCTGAATAAAGCTGCTGACCGTTGCCGGCACTTTAAAAGCTGGCTTTAGATGAGGGGTGCCGGTCATATTTGCAGTTCTTTCACTGGGTGTAGACACCACCATCAGCAATGAGCATTTCACCGTTGATGAATGCTGAGGCTTGACCCAGAAGGAACAAGATGGGCCCCGTCATGTCTTGGGGTTGCGCCATGCGTTTCATGGGAACACGTTTGCCGTATTTGTCTTCGTCAATTTTTTCAAAGACTTTTTCTCGGCCTGTACCACCCGTGAGAAATGCCGTGTTGGTAAGGCCCGGTGCCAAAGCGTTGACCCGCACACGGGGGGCATTTTCTCTGGCCATTCCTTTGGTCAGCGCTACGATGCCTGCTTTTGCAGCACCGTAATGGGCATAGCCTTTGACCACGTCAACCGCCATGGTGGAGGCTACATTGACCAGAGATCCGTTGCCCGATTGGTGCAACATGGGCAGGGCCGCACGCGCGCACAAAAAGCTGCAGCGCAAATTGCCGGCGATGATTTCATCAAACATGGCCACCGGTAACTCTGAGACAGGCTGCCAGGCCTTGAAAAACCCTGCCAAATTGACGAAGCCGTCCAAGGCGTTCCAGCCCTGTGTGCGCAGGGCTGCAAATGCCGCCTCAACACTGGCCTCGTCACTGCCGTCCATGGCGAGTGCCAGCACTTCGGGCGGGGGCGGATTTTGTGCAAGAGAAGAGGGCAAGTCCAGCACAGCCACCTTGACGCCCGTCTCTAGCAATGCCTGCACCAGCATACGGCCCATTCCCCCGCAGCCACCCACCACAGCCACCCGGGCACCCGCAGGGGGTCCGAGGCGGCTGGGGTCAAATGTTGACTTGTTCATGGGTACGCCATGTGCAATGGGCCAAAACAAGCAGCCATAAAAGGGGCTGTCATTTCATGATTTCGCTGAGTGGCACCCAACGACCGGCGACGGCTTGGTCTACCCGAACGTGCTCAGGATCGATGTGGTTGCTCTTGAAGCTTTTGGGGCCGAACATGACCAAGCCCTTGTCGTCGTAGTTCATGGCTTGCAATGCCTTGACTGCTTTGTCGGTGGTCAGATCGCGGCCTGCGTTGGCCAAGCCTTTAAGGAACCAATCGGTGTAAGCGTAAGACAGAACAGCGTTTTCATCTGGCTCCATATTGTTGAAGCGCTTCTTGAAGCTGTCTTTCCAGTTTTTGACTTCTGGCGCATCGGTGCCCGCCTTCCAAACGCCCACGCCATAAAGGCCCTCTACAGCCTCTTTGCCCAGTTGAAGCACGATGCCGGTGCGCCCTGGGTTGCCGGTCAAAACCTTCACATCTTTCCAGCCCAATTTTTTGACCTCTGACATGATGCCCACTGTTTCACGGGTAACTGTGGCAATCACAATCAGGTCGGTACCGGCCGCTTTCATGCGGGCGACTTGTGACGAAAAGTCAATGTCCGCCACCTTATAGCCGGCCTCTGCAACCAGAGTCAAACCATTGGCTTGCATGGCAGACTTGACGCCTACGCCCATCAAATCGCCCAAGGGGCCTTCCTGGTAGATGTAGCCGACTTTTTTGGCACTGTGCTTTTTGATCATCCAGTCCACGGCTTTGTGCATGCTGGTGTGGTAGTCGGGGGTGGTCGTGAAGAGCAGTGGGCTGTTGCCCGATAATTTTTGCAGCACCGAGGAGGCGGCCCAGGGTGAGAAATACAAAATGCCCGCGTCAACTGCTTTCTTGACGGTTGCAGCATTAGGTCCCGACCCAAAGGGGTTGAGGATGGCAAAAACAT
>CAMDXR010000125.1 GCA_945877725.1 Limnohabitans sp. Rim8 | reverse complement strand
AAGGGATCCGTGAATCGGCTGGATTTGTTTGTCACGACACCCCAAGGCATCCGCAGCGCCACCAATGAGGCCACCATGTCGACCACGCCTTCAAATATTTGAGTCCGCTCGGTCATGCAGTTTTCGTAGTTAACGAAGAACTCTTCCTTCATGTCCTCAAAGTCTGGGTGTTCGGGGGTTATGCCAAAAGCAATGCCAATCATGCCCCGTGCACCTGCCCCGGCCATGTGCCGGTAGTGTTCCAGTGGGAGCGATGTCAGACCCCGATCCGTGCGCATTTTGTCTGCCGCAGCACCCAAGTCGGGCGCGCTGTCTATGAGCGTGCCATCCAGGTCAAATAAGACCGCCTCTACTTTGTCAAACATCGACCGTTATCCTTTTCGGCAAGCCAGCAAGTAGTTAACGCTGGTGTCTTGGCTAAGCCAGTAGCGCTTGGTAAATGGGTTGTATTCCATGCCCTTGAAGCCTTGCGCATCCAGTCCGGCCTCTCTCGCCCATGAAGTCAATTCGCTGGGTTTGATCAACCGGGCAAATTCATGCGTGCCCTTGGGCAGCAGTTTAAGAATGTACTCAGCGCCCACAATGGCAAACAAAAAGGATTTGGGATTTCTATTGAGCGTTGAAAAAAACACCCAGCCCCCGGGCTTGACCATTTGAGCGCAGGCTTTCACCACTGAGGCCGGGTCTGGCACATGCTCCAGCATTTCCATGCAAGTGACGACATCAAATTGTTGGGGTTTTTCAGCGGCCAGCGTCTCGGCACTGACTTCTCTGTATTGGACGCCCGTTGTTCCGGCCTCCAATGCGTGCAGTTGGGCCACTTTGAGGGATTTGGTCGCCAAATCTATGCCCAGAACCTGAGCGCCTTTGCGAGCCATTGCATCTGCAAGGATGCCCCCTCCGCAACCAACATCTACAACCCGCAGTCCTCCCAAAGGCACCAGTCCATGTATCCATTCCAAGCGAAGGGGGTTTATTTGGTGCAGGGGTCGAAACTCACTTTCCGGATCCCACCAGCGGTGAGCGAGATCGGAAAATTTGGCCAGTTCTGCCGGATCAACATTTGAGGTTTGAGCATTCATGCCATGGATTGTCCTTCAACACGAGAAGGGGCTTGCAGAATGGCCAAAAAAAAGCCCCATTACTGGGGCTTTTTAGGGTGATCAGCAATGATCAGTTAGGGCGTGTGCCCACAACTTCGATTTCAACTCGGCGGTTCTTAGAACGACCGGCAGCGGTGTTGTTGTCAGCCACTGGCTGCTTTTCGCCCTTGCCTTCGGTGTAAACACGGTTTTTCTCAATGCCTTTGGACACCAAATAAGCCTTGACAGCGTCTGAACGCTTGACAGACAGTTTCTGGTTGTAAGCGTCAGAACCAACTGCATCGGTGTGGCCCACAGCAATGATCACTTCGAGGTTAATGCCTTTGACTTTACCAACCAGATCATCCAGCTTGGCTTTGCCTTCAGCTTTCAGAACCGACTTGTCGAAGTCAAAGAAAGCGTCTGCAGCGTAGGTAACCTTGGTGGCTGCTGCTGGTGCAGGAGCTGCCGCTGCGGGTCTTGGAGCTGCTGGTGCTGGTGCAGCGGCAGGCGCTGGTGCTGGTGCTGGCGCAGCAGCTCTAGGAGCAGGTGCTGGAGCAGGCGCGGCTTTTGGTGCAACGATGGCACCATCGCAACCTACGGCAGCAGTGGCAGGCGTCCAGTTGGCATCGCGCCAGCACAGTTCACTACCGGCGTTTTTCCAGACGAGTTCGCCTGAGGCATTACGCCAGTTGTCGACGGATTGAGCGCCGGCTGCTGTTACGAGTGCTGCGGAGGCAAACAACATCGCCACTTTATTGAATTTCTTCATGGTCTTCCTCTTGAGGGATAAAACTGCAGACTCGCTGCGGAAAATTTACGTATTAGATAACGGCTGTTATCTGATCCGATGGTAAATATTGTGCCATATAGAACTGCGAGGTTCGTTAAATGAGCCACGGACACGGGTTACCGCATTTGAAATGAATCACAAATGTTGCATATACGCTACACCCTCTTGCAACTAAAATGACGGGTTGTCCATGCGTTCACTACCCCTTCCATCTTTATGACCCAGTTCGCCAAAGAAACCTTGCCCATCAGTTTGGAAGAGGAAATGCGACGCAGCTACCTCGATTACGCCATGAGCGTCATCGTGGGTCGTGCGCTGCCAGACGCCAGGGATGGCTTAAAGCCAGTCCACCGTCGGGTTTTGTTCGCCATGCATGAGTTGAACAACGACTGGAACCGACCTTACAAAAAATCGGCACGTATTGTCGGAGATGTGATAGGTAAATATCACCCCCACGGTGACCAGTCTGTGTATGACACCATCGTACGCATGGCGCAAGATTTTTCGATGCGCCACATGCTGGTGGACGGCCAGGGTAACTTTGGCTCCGTTGATGGCGACAACGCTGCCGCGATGCGTTACACGGAAATCCGTTTGGCCAAGATCGCCCACGAAATGCTGGGTGACATTGACAAGGAAACTGTTGACTTTGGTCCCAACTACGATGGTTCCGAAAAGGAACCGCTGGTTTTGCCATCGCGCTTGCCCAATTTGCTGATCAATGGGTCTGGGGGTATTGCGGTGGGTATGGCCACCAACATCCCTCCGCACAACCTCAATGAAGTGGTGGATGCTTGCCTGCATTTGCTGCGCAACCCTGAAGCGTCCATCGACGAATTGATGGAAATCGTTCCAGCGCCTGACTTCCCGACTGGGGCGATCATTTATGGCATGAATGGCGTGAAAGACGGCTACCGTACCGGCCGGGGGCGCGTCGTCATGCGGGCCAAGTGCCATTTTGAAGACATTGACAAAGGTCAGCGCCAGTGCATCGTAGTGGATGAGTTGCCATACCAGGTCAACAAAAAAACGCTGCAAGAGCGCATGGCCGAGTTGGTGCACGAGAAGAAAATCGAAGACATCAGTCACATCCAAGACGAGTCCGACAAGTCGGGCATGCGATTGGTCATTGAGCTGAAACGCGGTGCGGTGCCCGAAGTGGTTCTGAACAACCTTTACAAACAGACTCAGTTACAAGACACCTTTGGCATGAACATGGTCGCCCTGATCGACGGGCAACCCAAGCTTTGTAACTTGAAGGACCTGATTCAGGTCTTCTTGCAGCACCGCCGCGAGGTGGTGACCCGGCGCACGGTGTTTGAATTGCGCAAAGCCCGTGACCGCGGCCATGTGCTGGAAGGTCTGGCCGTGGCGCTGGCCAACATCGATGACTTTATTGCCATCATTCGGGGTGCGCCCACCCCACCTGTGGCCAAAGTTGAATTAATGAACCGGGGTTGGGACAGCCAGATGGTGAAAACCATGTTGACCCGGGCCAAGGAAGATGGTTCGGTGATCAACGCAGACGACTACCGTCCTGAAGGCCTCGAGAAAGAATATGGTTTGGGCCGAGATGGTCTTTACCGTCTTTCTGACACCCAAGCACAAGAAATTTTGCAGATGCGCTTGCAACGCCTGACCGGGCTGGAGCAAGACAAAATTGTGGCCGAGTACAAAGAAGTCATGTCCGAAATTGAGGACTTGCTGGACATCTTGGCCAAACCCGAGAGAGTTTCGACCATCATTGGCGACGAGTTGGGCACCGTGCGCCAAGAATTCGGCCAGACCAAGATTGGTGCTCGCCGCAGTGAAATTGAACACAGTGCGCAAGACCTCTCCACAGAAGACCTGATCACGCCCACCGACATGGTGGTGACTTTGTCTCACAGTGGGTACATCAAGAGCCAACCTCTCAGCGAATACCGCTCACAAAAACGCGGCGGACGAGGCAAACAAGCTGCTGTCACTAAAGAAGACGATTGGATCGACCAACTTTTCATAGCCAACACGCATGATTATTTGTTGTGCTTTTCGAACCGGGGTCGCCTCTATTGGCTCAAAGTCTGGGAAGTGCCCGCCGGATCACGCGGTTCGCGCGGCCGCCCAATCGTCAACATGTTCCCTTTACAAGAAGGCGAAAAAATCAATGTTGTGCTGGCCCTGACTGGAGAAGCACGAACGTTCCCTGAGAACCAATACGTTTTCATGGGCACTTCCATGGGCACGGTCAAGAAAACATCGCTTGACGAGTTCAGCAACCCGCGCAAAGGCGGCATCATTGCGGTGAATCTTGACGAAGGCGACTTTTTGATCGGTGCCGCCCTGACCGATGGCAAGCACGATGTCATGCTGTTCAGCGATGGTGGAAAAGCTGTGCGCTTTGATGAAAATGACGTACGCCCATTGGGTCGCAGCGCACGCGGCGTGCGCGGCATGATGATCGAAGACCACCAGAGCGTGATCGCCATGTTGGTGGCCGGGGATGAAACACAAAGTGTTTTAACCGCCACCGAAAATGGTTACGGTAAACGAACCTCCATTGCCGAGTACACAAGACATGGCCGGGGCACCAAGGGCATGATCGCCATTCAGCAATCCGAGCGCAACGGCAAGGTCGTCGCCGCCACTTTGGTGCATGCCGATGACGAAATCATGCTGATCACCGACACAGGCGTATTGGTTCGCACCCGCGTGGCAGAGATCCGCGAATTGGGACGCGCCACTCAGGGGGTCACCCTGATTGGCCTGGACGAAGGGGCCAAGCTTTCAGGCCTGCAACGCATTGTCGAAAACGACGCCAATCCAACAGATGCCGATGCAAGTGATGAGTCTGAAAGCACACCCGATGACGGTGCCCCCACCGCGGAATAAGTGATGGGGCGCGCTTTCAACTTTTCGGCCGGACCGGCTGTCATGCCCGAGGCCGTCTTGCAGCAAGCGGCCGCCGAAATGCTGGATTGGCACGGCTCAGGCATGAGCGTGATGGAGATGAGCCATCGGGGTAAGGAGTTCATCAGCATTTACGAGCAGGCCGAAGCCGACTTGCGCGAACTGCTGGCGGTGCCCTCTCATTTCAAAATTCTGTTCATGCAAGGCGGGGGCTTGGCCGAAAACGCCATTGTTCCCCTCAACCTGTCCCATGGCGGCCCCATGGACTTTGTATTGACCGGAAGCTGGAGCCAAAAGTCCCAACAAGAAGCCGGTAAATACGGGCCAGCCCGTATTGCCGCCACCGCCCTCAGCGACAACTTCACAAGCCTGCCCTCGCCTGCCACTTGGCAAATTGGCGCAGACAGCCGCTATGTTCACATTTGTGGCAATGAAACCATTCACGGGGTGGAGTTTCACGAACTGCCCGACCTGAAAGCTCTTGGATGCAATGCACCCTTGGTGGTCGATTTTTCCTCGCATGTGGCTTCCCGATCTGTGGACTGGCAACGCGTGGGGTTGGCCTTTGGGGGTGCCCAAAAAAATCTGGGCCCGGCGGGCCTGACCCTGGTCATCGTTCGAGAAGACCTGATCGGGCATGCACTGCCCCACTGCCCCAGCGCGTTTGACTACAAAATGGTGGCTGACAACGATTCGATGTACAACACGCCCCCCACCTACAGCATCTATGTGGCCGGGCTGGTGTTTCAGTGGCTCAAAAAGCAAGGTGGGATTGCCGCCATGGCGGAGCGCAACATGGCCAAAGCCCAATTGCTGTACGATTTTCTGGACAGCTCCAGCTTTTACTTCAACAAAGTGGCCCACAATTGCCGATCGCGCATGAATGTGCCTTTTTTCTTGCGCGACGAGTCCCGCAATGAAGCCTTTCTGGCGGGCGCCAAAGCGGCTAACCTGTTGCAACTCAAGGGCCATAAATCGGTGGGCGGGATGCGGGCCAGCCTGTACAACGCCATGCCGCTCGAAGGCGTTCAGGCCCTGGTGGCCTACATGCGCGATTTTGAAAAATCTCAAGCCTGATTCAGGCCACTTGAAAGACTTGCGGACATGAGCCAATCTCCCATTCAGTCGGATGCACTCGGTGAATTGCGCATCAAGATTGATGCACTGGACAAGCAATTGCTCAGCCTGCTGAACCAGCGGGCCCATGTGGCCGAGCAAGTGGGTGAGATCAAGCGCGCCGAAGGCTCGCCTTTTTTTCGGCCTGACCGCGTGGCTCAGGTCATAGACAAAATCACCCAAGCCAACCCCGGCCCTCTTAAAAACGAACACATTGCCTCCATTTGGCGCGAGATCATGTCGGCCTGCTTGGCTCTAGAAGCCCCACAACGTGTGGCCGTGCTGGGTCCCCAAGGCACATTCTGCGAACAAGCCGCCATCGAATTTTTTGGCAGCGCAGCCAATCTGATTTACTGCGCCAACTTTGACGAAGTGTTCCACGCGACTGCCGCTGGCACCGCTCAATACGGTGTGGTCGGCATGGAGAACTCGACCGAAGGCGTGGTGGCCCGCTCGCTCGATTTGTTCTTGCGCTCGCCCGTGCATGTGGTGGGCGAAGTCAGCTTGCAAGTGCGCTTTAACCTGCTCCGTCAGCTCAACTCGGATGCTGGCATTGAAGTGGTCATGGCCCACCCCCAAGCCCTGGCCCAGTGTCAGGGCTGGCTGTCCAAGCACCTGCCGCATGTGGAGCGCCGCGCGGTATCCAGCAACGCCGAAGGCGCACGCTTAGCAGCCACCAATCCCGCTTGGGCCGCCTTGGCCAGCGAGCGTGCAGCCAGTCAGTTTGGTCTGCACATCGTGCACCATGCCATTCAAGATGAAGCGTTCAACCGAACCCGCTTTGCCGTCATCGCGCTGCCCAGTACCCTGGCCACGCCGCCTGCTTCCGGCAAAGACTGCACCAGCTTGGTGGTGTCGGTTCCCAACCGGCCTGGCGCAGTGCACGATTTGCTCGTTCCGCTCAAGAACAATGGGGTCTCCATGACCCGTTTCGAGTCGCGCCCAGCCAAATCCGGACAGTGGGAGTATTACTTCTACATCGACCTGCAAGGCCACATCAGCGAGCCGCATGTGGCTGCAGCCTTGCAGGAGCTTCAAGGACTTTGCGCTTTCTACAAGGTTCTGGGTTCTTTTCCTGTCTCGGAGTAAGCCCAGCATGAGCACCGAGCGCCCGGCTGCGCCCCGCTTCAAGCGCTTGGCCCTGATTGGCTGTGGCCTGATGGGCGGCTCGTTTGCACTGGCCATGCGCCAAGCCGGTCTGGTTCAACACATCGCTGGCTTCAGTGCCTCAGAAAAAACCCGCCAACGCGCCCTGCAACTCGGCGTGATCGACCAAGCCTGCTCCAGTGTGGTTGAAGCGGTTGACAACGCCGACCTGGTTTTATTGGCCGTGCCTGTGGGGGCCATGCAAACCAGTTTTACGGCCATGCAACCTGCCCTTACCGCCAACACCTTGCTGATGGATGTGGGCTCGACCAAGTGCGATGTGATCGCTGCTGCACAAGCCAGTCTGGGTCAGCGCTTGCCCTGTTTTGTTCCGGCGCACCCCATAGCAGGCAAAGAAGTCGCAGGCATTGACCATGCCGAAAGCACGCTTTACCAAAACAGACGCACCATCCTGACACCCTTACCTGAGTCTGGCACTGCGCAATTACAAAGCGCCCAAGAGGTTTGGCAGGCACTGGGGAGCACCGTGACAGTGATGACGCCAGAAGACCACGATCACATCTTTGCTGCCGTCAGCCATTTGCCGCATTTATTGGCTTTCAGTGCCGTCAACGCACTGACGGCGCAATCGCGTGCTGATCATTATTTACAAATGGCAGGTCCAGGGTTCAGGGACTTTTCTCGCATTGCTGCCTCCGACCCTGCTGTTTGGCGCGATATTTTGAGTGCTAACCACCAAGAGGTACTGCGCCAACTTGCACACTTTCGCGCTGCCGTAGACCAATTTGAAGACGCGCTCAAATCGGGCGATACCAGCGCATTGGAACGGCTGATTAGCCAAGCAAGTCAAGTGCGATCTGCTTGGACACTCCAAGCCGGCAACACCTTGAACACTGCCCCTGAAGCCTGACGCGCCTCAACAGGCCGTTTTACCGCCAGAAATTCATTCATGTTTTCAACCGCTTTTCTCGACTTACCCCCTCTGCATTCTGCGTCGGGCACAGTCACCTTGCCTGGATCCAAGAGCATTTCTAATCGGGTCTTGCTGCTGTCGGCCTTGTGCCAAGGCACGACCGTTGTGCACGATTTACTGGACTCTGACGACACCCGCGTCATGCTGACCGCTTTAAGTCAGCTGGGTTGTGGCGTGCAAGCCAATGGCACCACCGTCACCATTACAGGCTTGGGTGGACAACTGCAGCAGCACGAAGCCATAGAGTTTTTCATGGGCAATGCGGGCACGGCCATGCGTCCGCTGACCGCAGCGCTGTCTGTGCTGGGTGGCGATTTCACCCTCAAGGGTGTGCCCCGCATGCACGAAAGGCCGATTGGTGACTTGGTCGATGCCCTGCGCGAATTGG
>CAMDXR010000124.1 GCA_945877725.1 Limnohabitans sp. Rim8 | reverse complement strand
TCGGCAAACAAACCCGCTTGCTGGGCCGCTGCTGTGCGTTGTTGGCTGTGCAGCGAATACTCGTCTTGGGCAGCGCGCGAGATGCCATAACGCCGACTGACGATTTCAGCAGTCTCAATCATCTGGATATAGGCCGTGGGCATGGCCTTCAAGACTGACTCCGATTGCGCACGGTAGCTGTTTTTGTGTTTGTTCTGGACCAGCGTGATGGACTCGAGACCCCCGGCCACGGCGATGTCCATTTCTCCGGTCATGATGCCTTTGGCTGCGGTGGCAATGCTCATCAAACCCGATGCGCACATGCGGTCAATCGTCATGCCGCCCACGCTTTCAGGCAGTCCGGCGGTGTAGCAGCACAGACGGCCCAAGTTGTAGCCTTGGTTGCCTTGCTGGGCCGCGATACCCAAAATCACATCGTCCACTTCGTGACCAGCGACACCGACTTTGTCGAGCGCACTGCGCACCACATGGCCGCCCAGCACCGGCGCTTCGGTGTCGTTGAAAGCCCCACGAAATGCTTTGCCGATGGGCGTGCGTGCGGTGGAAACAATAACGGCTTCTTGTGCGTTCATGAAATTTTTCTCACTCAAAATAAAGACGGCTGATGGTGTCCACCACGCAGCCAGGTTTGTCGGAGCCCTCGACCTCGACACTGATGCGCACGCTCACCTGCACACCTTCGCCCTTGATGGACTCGGCGGTCAGCACCTGCCCCCGGCCACGCAGACGCGAGCCGACTTTGACGGGTGCGGGAAACCGGACTTTGTCGCAGCCGTAATTCACGCCCATCTTGAGGCGCTGGTAGCGGATGAGTTGGGGCAAAAACAAATTGGCCAACGACAGTGTGAGGTAGCCGTGGGCAATGCATGCGCCAAAGGGCCCGCTTTTGGCGCGCTCAGGGTCCACATGAATCCACTGGTGGTCGCCCGTGGCATCGGCAAAGGTGTTGATGCGTTGCTGCGACATCTCGATCCAGTCGGTCGCGCCCAAATCTTGCCCCACAGCGGCCAAGACGGATTCGACCGAGTCCAGACACAGGCCGGAGTTTGAAGTTGTGCTCATGTTCAAGCCCGCTGCGAGCTGACGGAAACGACCTCACCGGTCATGTAAGAAGAGTAATCACTGGCCAGGAAAATCATCACATTGGCCACCTCCCAAGGCTCTGCGCCTCGGCCAAAAGCTTCTTTGGCCGACAACTCGTTAAGCAGCTCCTCGGAGGCTGATTTTTTCAAGAAGGCGTGAATGGCAATGGAGGGGGCCACTGCGTTGATGCGAATTCCGAATTCGGCGGCTTCCAAAGCCGCGCAACGTGTCAGAGCCATGACCCCGGCCTTGGCCGCTGCATAGTGGGCTTGTTCAGTCTGAGCACGCCAACCCAACACCGAGGCGTTGTTGATGATGGCACCGCGACCACGGGGCTGCATCACCCTGAGGGCTGCACGCGTGACCCGGAAAGTGCCGGTCAGAGTCACAGCGATGACCTTGTTCCACTCGTCGTCTTCCATGTCCACAATGCGTTTGCTGGTGCCCAGACCGGCATTGTTGATCAGCACGTCGATGCCGCCCATGCGGGCTTCTGCGTCATCGATGAGGGCCTGAACTTGCGCCTCTTGGCTGACATCGCACAACAAGCCGTACACCTCTTGCAAGCCCGTCTCGGCCTGAATGGCCTTGACGGCCTCGTTCAGGCGACGCTCATGCACGTCAGAGATGTACAGGGCGCGGCAACCTTCTTCGGCGGCGCGCTTGGCCACCGCAAAACCAATGCCAGCGCCAGCGGCGGCGGTAACCAGAACCGACTTGCCACGCAGCAAGCCATGGGCGGGGACGTAATCGGGAGCGGGTTTCATGCGGCAATGTCCATCCATTCAACAGATTTCCATGATCCACACTCAGGCATGGGCGTGCATCGTCTGCTTGGACGATGGAACCCGGCGCATCCGTGGCGGCCTTAAAGTGGCTTCAAAGTGGCCTTAACGGGGCATGTTCAGCGCCCGTTCGGCGATCAAGTTGCACTGGATTTCGTTGCTACCGGCATAAATCGTGTCGGCCCGGCTGACCAGCCAAAGCCGTTGCAATGCACCATGCAGCGGGTCATCTGAGGCGATGTCGCCCACAGACCCCAATACCTCCATGGCCAACTCGCCCAATGAACGCCGCCAGTTGGACCAAGCGTATTTGCTGATGCTGGCGGCCCGTACATCGGCGTTTTCGCCCGAAGTGCGCAGCGCATGGCTGCGCAGCGTCTCTAATCCCAGAGCGGCTTGGGCCAAGCGCTGGCGCAACACGGGGTTTCGGGCCGCGCCATTTTTGCGGGCCAAGGCCACCACCTGCGCCAGTTCGTGCCTGAAATGCGCTTGCTGCCCCAACGTGGAAGCGCCGCGCTCGCAGCCGAGCAAATACATGGCCACGGCCCAGCCTTGTCCCGGCGCACCCAGGTGCAAGCTGCCCTCGGTTCGCGCCCCGTCAAAAAAGACCTCATTGAATTCCGATTCCCCCGTAATCTGCCGAATCGGACGCAAGCTGACCCCCGGCTGCCGCAAAGGCACCAACAACAACACCAAACCCTGGTGGCGTACCGAACCCGGCTCGCATCGCGCAAGGACAAATATCCAGTCAGATTCATGGGCCCAGGAGGTCCAGACTTTTTGGCCGTCAATGACCCAGTCGCCACTGTCCGGGTCCAGCCTGGCCCGGGTGCGTACCGCCGCCAGATCAGAGCCCGCCCCCGGCTCCGAGTAGCCTTGCGCCCAATAGGTTTCGCCAGCCAAGATACCGGGCAAAAAACGCGCTTGCAATTCGGGCGTGCCGTGGGCCATCAGGGTCGGGGCCAACAGGGTTTCGCCAATGTGGCCCAGCCTGCCGGGGCCGCCGCAGCGCACGTATTCTTCATGAAAAATGACTTGCTGCGCCAGTGGCAACTCGCGTCCGCCGTGTTGGCGCGGCCAACCCAAGCCCGTCCAACCGCCTGCGGCCAGTTGTTGTTCCCAGCGTTTGGCCAGGGCCGCTGCTTCGCTGGATGCCCCCAATGCGACCGCATAGCGCAGGGCTTCAAACTCGCCGCACAAATGCTGCGCCATCCAGTCGCGGACACGGGTGCGGAAGCTGCGTTCTTCGTCGGTTTCGAGCAAATTCATGAGACCTCCTCGGGTGTGTCGAGCAATTGCCCGGCCACTTGCTCCAACCACCACGAAACCGGCCCCAAGCGCTGACTGGAGGTCTGCGCACGTCGCAGGTAAAAATGCGGATCAAACTCCCAAGTAAAGCCCACGCCCCCGTGCAACTGGATCGCCTCTCGGGAACAAAACAAGGCCGCCTCGGTGGCGGCGACTCGGGCTTGCGCGGCATAAAACATCAACACCGCTGGGTCTAGCTCGGTATCGGCCATACAGGCTGCGCCATAAACCGCAGAACGCGCGCCCTCCAGAGCCACCAACATGTGCGCGCACCGATGTTTGACCGCCTGAAAACCGGCCACCGGTCGGTCAAACTGATGGCGCTGTTGGGTGTAGGCCAGTGTCAGGTCCAGGCATTGCTGGGCCACACCCACTTGCTCTGCGGCCAAGGCAATTGCACCCTGGCACCGCACGCGGTTGAACAAATCAACGACAAAGCTGCCGCGCCCCAGACAAGCTGAATCGTCCAAAACCACGGCTTGGGCCTGCACCCGGGCCATTCGTCGCGTGCCATCCAAGGTTTGCAAAGCCTGCACCTGCAAACCCGGCGCATCGGTGGGCACCAGCAAAAGCAAGGTTTCGCCTGATTCGGTTTGGGCCGGCAACAACAAGCCGTGCGCCATGGCGGCAGACCCTACTTGCGGCCACTCGCCCTCAAGTGTCCAGCCCTGTTGACCACCAGATGTGGGCGTGGCCAGTGGCGCAGGCGATGCGCCTGAAACACGCGAGGCAGAAGAAACCGTTGGATCGCTTGCCGATTCGTTATTGCTGTCAGGCAAAGCCAGAGTCATGATGGCCTGACCGCTGGCCATGCGCCGTAACCAAGCCTGGGCCACCGGGTGCTGGTCAATCGCCGTCAAGGCGCTGGCGGCCAATACCGCACTGTCAAAAAACGGCACGCAAGCCAAGCGCCGGCCCAATTGCTCTTGCAACAAAACGCGTTCCACCTGACCCAAACCCAAACCGTCCGAAGACTCGGGCACAGACACCCCGCACCAACCCAGTTCAGCCATGTCTTGCCAAAGCTTGGGGTCCCAGCCCTCTGCGCCCTGGCTGATGCTTCGCACGGCAGGCATGGCGCTGGCCTTGGCCAGAAAAACCGCTGCACTGTCGGCAATGTGTTGTTGCTCTTCGCTCAGGACAAGTTCCATGCCGGTATCCATTCAAAAGAGGGCTGCTAAGCCAGCCTCAGCCGTAAACTGCCAACGCCTGATAGCCAAAGCTTTTGCGGCCTGGGCATTCAGTTCCTCAACAAAGGACGCCGGTCTTTCCAGGGGGCGGCTTGCTCCAGTTGCGCGGCCAAGGCCAACAAGGTGGCCTCGCCACCAAATCGGCCAGCAAATTGCGCCCCAATAGGCATGCCCTGCGCGTTCCAGTGCAGCGGCACCGACATGGCCGGATGCCCGCTCATGTTGAACATGGCCGTAAAAGGCGATGCCGTCATGGCCACCTGGACGAAATCTTCGTAAGGCTGATCCAACGACATGGCCCCCAACACAGGGGCCGGAGCTGAAGTGACCGGGGACAAAATCAGGTCGAAATCAGCCAAGAACAAGTCCAGAGTGCGTGCAGCTTGGTCAAAAACAAGCCGGGCCATGAAGGCTTGTTCGGCGCTAAAGCCGCGTGCCAACTGCAGGCTACGCCAGTTCAAGGGTTCGAATTCGTCTTCGCGAGCTGCACGGCCCATGGCTTGCTCGCGCAATTTCACGGTGGTCAGCATGCCCACAGCGGTGGCCACGCCCATGCTGGCAAACATGTCGCCAATGGCCAGCTGCGGCGCGGCGATTTCGACATGGTGCCCCAGCGATTCGCAGCAACGGGCGGCGGCTTGCGCGGCGTCCAGACAATCTGGGTGAACCGGTGCACCAAAGGGGTTTTGCAGCATCAGGGCAATGCGAAGGGGCTTTGGAGGCTGCGCCAAAGCGGCCATCAAATCACCCGCTTGCGGTCCCGTGCGCCCACCGGCTTCGGGGCCTTGAGTGCGTTGCAACAACAAAGCCGTGTCGCGCACGCTGCGACTGATCACGTTTTGTGCCGACAGACCCAACCAGCCCTCCAACATCTTGGGCCCCATGGGCACCAGACCCCGGCTGGGTTTGAGGCCCAACAAGCCGCAATGCGAGGCCGGAATGCGGATGGAGCCCCCGCCATCGCTGGCATGTGCCACCGGCAAAATGCCTGCGGCCACGGCAGCTGCAGCACCGCCCGATGACCCACCCGCGCTCATGGCAAGGTTCCAAGGGTTGCGGGTCAGGCCGAACAAACGGGACTCGGTGGTGGCGGTCTGACCGAATTCGGGGCTGGTTGTCTTGGCAAAAATATTCAAGCCAGCGGCTTGATAGCGCTGCACCAGGGTGGAATCGTGGTCGGCAACCGCGTCTTTAAAAAATGCACAGCCTTGCGTGGTGATCGTGCCCTTCAGGGCGATGCCCAGGTCTTTGAGCGCAAAGGGCACGCCCCAAAGCGGTGCTTGTTCGGTTTGGCTGGCACGCTCAGAAGCGCTCAGAGCCGACATTTTTTGTGCCACACCAAGCGCCATGTCGTCGTGGCGCAGGGCGATGGAATTGATGTCAGTGCGCGCATTGGCGCGCTCTTGTGCAGCGGTCAGCGCTTCTAAGGGCGTGATCTGCCCAGTGCGAATCAGTGTGGCCAAGCCGATAGCATCCAGGCCCTCGTACTCGGGCAAGGACAGTGTCGGCATCTCAGGTGCCCCAGACTTTTTGGGCAGGCACGGCTTGCGCCAACAACTGGTCCACGATGGGGCCCAGCTCGGCGGGCTCCCAGCGCGCGCCCTTGTCGAGGGTGGCGTCGGTGCGCCAGCCGTCACACATGGACAGACGTCCGCCTTGGCTTTCAAAGATTTTGCCTGTCACATGCGACGAGGCCGTGCTGCCCAGCCACACCACCAGCGGGGCCACGTTTTCGGCTGCCCAGGCATCAAAACTGCCATCTTGCGGCGCTTTGACCACGTCGGGCATGGCACTTTCCGTCATGGAGGTTCTGGCCGCCGGAGCAAGTGCGTTGACCGTGATGCCATAACGCGCCATTTCAGCGGCTTGCACCAAAGTCAGCGAAGCAATGCCGCCCTTGGCCGCCGAATAGTTGGACTGCCCAATGGAGCCTTGCAAGCCCGCGCCGGAACTGGTGTTGATGATGCGGGCCTCGATCTTGTTGCCTGCTTTGGCGGCATCGCGCCAGCGGCGACCCAAAATATTGGCCAGGCAAAAATGCCCTTTCAGGTGAACCCGCATGACCTGGTCCCAGTCGTCCTCGCTCAGGCTGATGAACATGCGGTCGCGCAAAATACCGGCGTTGTTGACCAGCACATGCACTTCGCCATAGGCTGCCACAGCGGCATCCACAATTGACTGAGCACCCGCCATGGTCGTGATGTCGCCGTTGTTGGCGATGGCCTTGCCCCCTGCGGCCAGCACCTCCGAGACCACCTCTTGGGTGGCTTCGAGCCGAATGTCGTTGACCACCACACAGGCCCCTTCGGCTGCAAATGCCAATGCATAGGCTCGGCCAAGGCCACCGCCTGCACCGGTGATGATGACGTTTCGTTGATCGCAAATAGGCATGGTTTCAGAGTCTTTCAATGATCGTGACGTTGGCCTGGCCACCGCCTTCGCACATGGTTTGCAAGCCGTAGCGGCCACCCGTGCGTTCGAGTTCGTGCAGCAAGGTGGTCATGAGCTTGACGCCCGAGGCCCCCAGCGGGTGGCCCAGCGCCAGCGCACCGCCATTCACATTGGTGCGCTCATGCGCATAGCCGGTTTCTTTCAGCCAGGCCATGACCACTGAAGCAAAGGCTTCGTTGATCTCCACCAGGTCGATGTCTTCGATCTTCATGCCCGCTTTTTTGAGGGCGTGGGCCGTAGCCGGAATCGGTGCGGTCAGGTGCCAGATCGGGTCATCAGCCAACACGCTGAGGTGGTGAATGCGAGCGCGCGGGGTGAGCTGGTAGCGCTTGAGAGCCGCCTCAGATACCACCAACACGGCGGCTGCGGCATCGCAAGTGGAGCTGGAAACAGCAGCCGTGATTTTGGGATACGTGGGGTCGACGGCTTGCAGAGTGGCCAGTTTTTCCAGCGTGCTGGCGCGCGCGGTCTCGTCCATGGCGAAGTCGCCAAAGGGCAAAATCTCGCGAGTAAAACGGCCTTCGGCCATGGCCCGCAAGGCGCGGTCATGGCTTTCTTTGGCAAACACTTCCATCGCCTCACGGCTTAAACCCCAATGGTCGGCAATGCGTTGTGCGGCATAAAACTGGTTGACCGGCGCATTGCCAAAGCGGGCTTGCCAGCCCACGCTTTCAGCAAAAGGCGTGGTGAAACCGAGCGGCTGACCGGCCAACATGGCGGACCCGATTGGAATCCGGCTCATGGTTTGCACGCCCCCGGCCAGCACCACATCTTGTGTGCCACTCATGACGGCCTGCGCCGCAAAATGCACCGCCTGCTGCGAAGACCCGCATTGCCGATCCACCGTGGTGCCGGGCACGTTCATGGGCAAACCTGCGGCTAGCCAAGAGGTGCGAGCAATGTCCCCGGCCAGCGCACCAATGGTGTCTACACAACCAAAAATTACGTCGTCGTATTCGTCAGCCGGTATGGCGTTGCGCTCGACAATGCCCTTGATGACATGCGCCCCGAGGTCGGCCCCATGGACCGTAGCCAAGGAACCGTTGCGCTTGCCGGTGGGTGAACGCAGGGCATCGACGATAAAAGCTTCAGGCATAAAAAATCCGGTTTAAGCAGGGGTGAAGGTCTTAAAAGTGGCCCCAGGGCCAAGCAAGGCGTCATCCGATAGCAACGCCTCTGAAAGGCGCTGTTTGTGAAAGGCCCGGTCGCCCCAAGCGGCGTCCAGCACCCAGGCCCGCTTCATGAACATTTGCAAATCAACTTCCCAGGTGTAGCCCATGGCACCATGCACCTGAATACCCTTACGGGCAGAAAACCAACCGGCATCGGCGCAGGCCAGTTTGGCGTGAGATATGCGCAGCGAACAATCTGCATCGCCACTTGCCATGGCACTGGCCGCCCGATACATCACGGGCTTGGCAAACTCGATTTTGGTGACCACATCGGCCAGTTGGTGCTTCACGGCTTGAAATGAACCAATGGGCTTGCCAAACTGTTTGCGCTGCGCGGCGTAGTCCACCGTCAGATCCAGCATGCGTTGTGCCAGGCCCAACAACTG
>CAMDXR010000123.1 GCA_945877725.1 Limnohabitans sp. Rim8 | reverse complement strand
TCGAAAGAAACGTTGCCATCTTCGACTTGGAGGTTTTTCAGGACCTTGGTGGAGACAAAGTCTTTGCCGGTATTGGGGTCAATGACGCTTTGCAGGGCTTGGAGGAGTTTTTCTGAAGTGGCCATCAAATCATTCACTTTTAAAGTTGTCGAGTCTAACCAAGAGCGGGAGGCCCCAAACATCGCAGGGGCGTCATCAAGCGGCGATTCATCAGAAAAAAACATCGATACAAGCTTACAAGCTATTACAAATGACAAATAAATTAATTGAATTATTACTTTAAACTCAAAAACTTGATTTACTTGGTTCACACCATCGATGCCCATTTAAATTAATTAGCAATAGTTTTATTGCTAGACATCTTATTAACTTTAGGGAGAATATCTTGGCAACATTACGAGTTTCAAACTGGGCACAAAAAGAATGGCAAGTCCGTGTTAACTGGGCTGCCGGAGACAGTTCGATGGCCTTTTATGACCATTTTGGCGCATTAATGGGCGTGGTTTACCGGTACGGCCAATCTTACTCATCCAGCATTATTCTTTCGTTTTCGGATGCCAAATTTGGAGATACATCGTTTGAAACAGTTTCTTCTACAACCACCAACTATGGCGTCACGAGTGCCCCCAGAAAAGCAATAACTTTTGATCTCCGCAGTTATTATGATTTCAAGATCGAAGGTTTATACGAAGACGGCGGCACAAGAATCAACAACGCAGAAACCGCTGCTGCCGAATTCGTTATCAAAGGATCGGCAGGCTCACGAGGCGAAGGCAAAGTTGTGTCTGTTTTTGTTGACAACGTTCTCATCGGCACCACAAGGGTCGTAGGCGGAAAATGGTCTTTGGACACCGCCCACCCATACAACGACGGTCAACACAAAGTCACTGCCATCATTGACCGCGACGGTTACCGGATGGAAACCAAAGAGACACAAGTCAGCATCGACACCCAAGCACCCGAGGTAAATATGGCTGCCATGGTGCATGGTCTGGACGGCAACGGTCTTGATTTCATTGCGGGCTCCATTTCCAATGCTTCAAAAGTGATGGTTTCTGGCAACGTCAGCACAGATGCCGTCAAGGTCGAGGTTTATGTGGCGGGTGTCTTTCAAGGCGCCGCTGCGGTCAGCCAAGGTTCATGGAACTTTAAAATTCAAGGTTTGCAACCAGGTGAGGCCAAAGTCGAAATTAAAGCCTTTGACCGTGTGGGCAACGTTGAAGTGACTGAGCGCACCCTGAATACCGTTGAACTGAACGACGGCCAAGCGTGGAGCAAAACCGACGGATGGGGTGCTGTGAACATCTCCAAAGCGTTTGAAAACATCTCTGGTCTCAGTTTGGTTCACCAAGCTGAGCCTACACACCTGGCAGGACAAGCTGTTAATGCCAATCAAGTCGGCCATGTTGGTGACGTGCACGCCGCTGGATTCAAAGGCAGAGGCATTACGGTGGCCATTCTGGACACAGGCATTCGCTCTGAATTCTTTGATGCAAGCCAAATATCCAGCAAAAGCTACAACTTTGTCGACCGGAATTTTGATGTCACCGATCACGACGGTCACGGCACATTTCAGGCCTCGGTGATTGGTAAAAACACCGTCAACAACGCGGCTCAAGGCTTGGCCGAAGACGCGTCATTGATGATTTTAAAAGTGGCCGATACCACTCTCACCGCAAGCTCAACGGGTTACACCATTGACGAAGCCATTCGTTATGCAGTGGACAACGGTGCAGACGTCATATCGATGGCGTTTGGAACCACCGGAAGTTCGCCGCTTCGGTGGGCGCTTGAATATGCCCAGGCACACGACGTGATCGTCGTGGCCAGCGGAGGCAACGACGTGACACAGACCTTTGCAAACCCCGCCTCCTATGGGACGACCCTTGATGCGATCGTTGGCGTTGGCGGTTACACCTTTGACGCAGCGGGCAACTTGGTCCACTCGGACACCAACATTGCAGGCACAGCCCAAAGTTTCAACGCTGTACTCAACGCCTCCGAAAACATTCAAGGTTTAGACTTTTTTGGCCAAGTTCGCACGGGCAGTGGTGCTTCAGTAGCCACCGCCGTGACCGCCGCGCATCTGGCGCTACTGGACAGTGTGAGTGGCCATGACAGCTACCGTGAAGTGATCGGTGCTTTGACCTCCAGTGCAGAGGCTTTGCAAAATCACACCGTGATCTGATATTTCAGAGCACCCAAAGGGGCACAAGGTTCACACCTCGTGCCCCTTTTTACATCCGAGCTCAGCCCGTGGTGGAGACGCAAGCCGTCCGACTTAACGACTAAAATCGGCATCTTGCTTCAGGCTGCACGCCCTTTTTTTCATGTCCAAGCGCCATCTTTTCGTCACCACTGCCCTGCCCTATGCCAACGGCAATTTCCACATCGGCCATATCATGGAGTACATCCAGGCCGACATTTGGGTGCGGTTTCAGTGCATGCAGGGCAACCAGGTCAACTTTGTAGGTGCCGACGACACCCACGGTGCGCCCATCATGATTGCGGCCGAGAAGGCGGGCAAAACCCCGCAACTGTTTGTGGCTGACATTGCCGCAGGCCGAAAGCCCTATTTGGACGGCTTTCACATCGCTTTTGACAATTGGCACAGCACCGATGCCCCAGAAAACCACGATTTGGCACGCCAAATTTACCGCGATCTGCGCGACATTCCAGCCAGCCAGGGGGGCTCTTTGATTGAGGTCCGTGCCGTAGAACAGTTCTTTGACCCCGAAAAGAACATGTTCCTGCCCGACCGGTTCATCAAAGGCGAGTGCCCCAAATGCCACGCCAAAGACCAATACGGTGATAACTGCGAAGTCTGCGGTGCGGTGTATGCGCCAACCGACCTGATCAATCCTTTCTCGGCTTTGTCCGGCGCCAAGCCTGAGCTAAAAACCTCGGAGCACTTTTTCTTCAAATTGTCCGACCCTCGCTGCGTCGAGTTTCTGAGCCAATGGACACAAGACGGCAAATTGCAAGCCGAGGTGGCGAACAAGGTCAAAGAATGGTTCAGTGTGCGCACCAACCCAGATGGCAGCACCAGCGAAGGTTTGGGTGATTGGGATATTTCGCGCGACGCGCCCTACTTCGGCATCGAGATACCGGATGCCCCGGGCAAATATTTTTATGTCTGGCTAGACGCCCCAGTGGGTTACTTGGCATCGCTCAAAAATCTGCTGGACAAGCGCGGCGAAGATTACGAGGCCTACATGGCCAACCCGAACTTGGAGCAAATCCACTTCATCGGTAAAGACATCGTGACCTTTCACACCCTGTTTTGGCCGGCCATGCTGCATTTCAGTGGCCGAAAAACACCCGACAAAGTCAATGTGCACGGCTTTTTGACGGTGAACAATGGCGAAAAAATGAGCAAGAGCCGGGGCACGGGCCTTGACCCCCTTAAATACCTCAGCCTGGGCATGAACCCCGAGTGGCTGCGTTACTACTTGGCCGCCAAGCTTTCGGGCCGAAACGAAGACATCGACTTCAACGCCGAAGACTTCATGGCACGGGTGAACAGCGATTTGGTGGGCAAATTCATCAACATTGCCTCTCGCTCGGCCGGGTTCATTGCCAAGCGCTTTGAAGGCAAACTGGGCAAGGTCAGTGAAGATGGACAAACGTTGTTAACTGCACTGCAAGGCGCGACACCGGTCATCGCCGCTTTTTACGAAGAGCGTGAGTTTGGCAAAGCCTTGCGGGAAATCATGCTCTTGGCCGACAAAGTCAACGCCTATGTGGACCAAAACAAGCCCTGGGAACTGGCCAAACTCGAGGGTCAAACTGAGCGACTGCACGATGTCTGCACTGCCTGCATTGAAGCCTTCCGCTTACTCAGCTTGCAACTCAAGCCCGTCCTGCCCGGTTTGGCCGCCCAGGTCGAAGCTTTCCTGAATGTTTCACCGTTCACCTTTGCCCAAGCACAGACGCTGCTCGGCGCGGGCCACAGCATTCAGGCCTACCAACACCTCATGCAGCGGGTTGAAATGCAACAGCTTGAATCCCTTTTTGAAGCCCCCGAGCCAGTGGTGCCCGCCTTGATCCCCGGCGGCGAACCGATTGCTCCGACCATCTCAATTGATGATTTCGCCAAAATCGACCTGCGTATCGCCGAAATCGTGAATTGCGAGCCCGTGGAGGGATCGGTCAAACTGCTCAGACTTACCCTGAACGTGGGCGAGGGAAAAACACGCAACGTGTTCAGTGGCATCGCCAGCATGTACAAGCCCGAAGACCTGATTGGCAAACTGACCGTGATGGTGGCCAATCTGGCCCCGCGCAAAATGAAGTTTGGTGTCTCGGAGGGCATGGTGCTGGCCGCCAGCCACGCAGACGAAACCGCCGAACCCGGCATTCATGTGCTGCACCCGTGGCCGGGTGCCAAGCCCGGCATGCGGATTCACTGACAAACAACATGCGGTCAAACTGCACATGACGCCTCCCACACCCGAACGGTTCCCTGTGCAACAAGTACCCACGAAACCCTGCTTAACCGCGTTCACCGCCGGTCATGCCTGACCTGAACAAAGGGCAACAGAAGATGAACTGGCAGAGCGCAACCCATTTTTTCAGACCGCGACTGCTGGACGCGCTTGTAGGCTACAACCGCCAACGCCTAGGCCAAGACATTGCAGCCGGACTCACGGTCGGGGTCGTGGCCTTGCCGCTGGCCATGGCTTTTGCCATCGCCTCGGGCCTCAAGCCTGAAGCCGGCCTGTTCACCGCCATCATTGCAGGATTTTTGATTTCGGCCTTGGGCGGCAGTCGCGTTCAGATTGGCGGGCCAGCGGGGGCTTTCATTGTCATTGTTTACGGCATCGTTGAGCGGTACGGGCTGGCCAACCTGATTTTGGCCACGGCCATGTCGGGCGTTTTGCTGTTCCTCATGGGCCTGTTCCGGCTGGGCAGCTTGATACGCTTTATTCCCGTGTCTGTCGTGATTGGCTTCACCAATGGCATTGCGGTGCTGATCATGCTGTCGCAAGTCAAGGATTTACTGGGTCTCAAAATCCAGTCGATGCCCGCAGACTTTTTCAGCAGCCTGAAGGTGCTGGGCCAAAACTTGCACACCACCAATCTGGCCGCCTTGTTGGTGGCGCTGGGCTCTTTGTCTTTGTTGATTGGCTGGATGCGATTGGGCCGCCGATTAGAGACCAGCCCTTACCGATGGGTCGGCATGGTGCCGGGCTCCATCATGGTTTTGCTGCTGGCCACCCTGGCCTGCGCGGGTCTGTCTTTGCCCGTGGAAACCATCAACAGCAAATTTGGCGGCATACCGTCCAGTCTGCCCGGATTTCAGTGGCCCGAATTCAGCTGGGACAGTGCCCGGTTTTTACTCATGCCCACGCTCACACTGGCCTTGTTGGTCGCTATTGAGTCTTTGCTTTGCGCCCGCATTGCCGATGGCATGGTAGGCGACCGACACAACCCCAACCAAGAGTTGATGGCCCAAGGTGTGGCCAATTTCGTCACCCCCTTTTTTGGCGGCATGCCCGCCACAGGCACCATTGCCCGCACCGTCACCAACATCAAAAGCGGGGGCACCACCCCGATTTCGGGCATGGTGCATGCGCTGACTTTGCTGGCCGTGGTGTGGGTCGCGGCGCCCTTGGCAGGCAACATTCCCCTGGCTGCTCTGGCGGCTATTTTGATTTTTGTCGCCTGGAACATGGGGGAATGGCGCGAATTCTTGTTACTACGACATTACCGGCTTCCTTACCGCATGACCTTGTTGGCGGTCTTCTTTCTGACGGTGGTGTTCGATCTGACGGTCGCCGTTGAAGTGGGACTGGTGGCCGTATGCCTGACTTTCATTTATCGAATTTCCAGTTTGAGCCGCAGCGAAACTGTCGGCCTCAAAGAGCAGCCCGCCTTGGCCGGGCACGAGAGCAGCATCCAGGCATGGCGGCTCTACGGAGCCTTGTTCTTTGGTGCCGTCAAACTCATCGAGGAAATAGAAGACAAGATCAGCACACCTGTTTTGGTGATTGATCTGAAAAACGTCATTTATGTGGACTCCTCCGGTGCCGATACCTTGATGCATCTGATTGAAACTTGTCGCAAAAAACAAGTCAAACTGGTCATTTGTGGCTTGATGCACCAACCCTTGGACATTGCCCAACGCAGCGGATTGTTGGCGCATCTGGACGGCAAATTGGAGCCCGACTTGCCCTCGGGCATCCAGCGGGCCATCAGTTTGTCGATGAGTCAAGACCGGTAAAATGCGCCTATCGGTATTGAAACAGGTGTTTTCACCGTCTGTTGCAAGCCCCTAACTGTCCAGAAAGTCGTCTCATGTCCTTTTTTCGCCGCCCAGACTACGCCTCAGACACCACACAATTCATTGACCAACTCAAGGCAAAAAACCCGGCTCTCGAGTCAGAGCAGCGCCAAGGCAGGGCCTTGCTTTGGGACAAGCAATTGAACCGTGACGAGCAAAAAGCCTTCAAAGAAGGCCTGGTGGCTCAAAAACCTTACGTTTACCAGACCCATGCCTCCTAAAAAGTCAGAACAACTTGCGCCGGGCCAGAACGGATTTCTGTTGATTATTCTTCTTTGAATCTTCTGGTTTGACCTTTCACCCGCTCATTTGTTCAACCCTGACTTGCCGATGACTTCGACCTCCAAGCTCACCGATTTGCTGGTACCCGTGCAGGACCTGCCTGCAGCCATGCCCCAGGTTGTGGACCATGTGGCGGTGGCACGGCTTTATGGTGAGCCCCTGTTTTCGATGCCCAGCGACCTGTACATCCCCCCGGATGCGCTAGAGGTCTTTCTGGAAGCCTTCGAAGGCCCGTTGGATTTGTTGCTTTACCTGATCCGCAAGCAAAACTTCAACATCCTGGATATCCCGATGGCGGGCGTCACGCGTCAGTATTTGGCCTACGTTGACGAAATCCGGCAACGCAACTTGGAGCTGGCCGCCGAATACCTGTTGATGGCCGCCATGCTGATCGAGATCAAGTCGCGCATGCTCCTTCCCCCCAAAAAGGCAGCCGCCGGCGAAGAAGCCGAAGACCCCCGTGCCGAGTTGGTGCGCCGCTTGCTCGAATACGAACAGATGAAACTGGCTTCCCTGCAACTGAACCAGATTCCACAGTTTGGCCGGGATTTTTTACAAGCTCAGGTTTACATCGAGCAAAGCCTTCAGCCGCGCTTTCCGGATGTGAGCATGGATGAATTGCAAGCCGCTTGGCGAGACATTCTGAAGCGCGCCAATTTGGTGCAACACCACAAAATAAGCCGCGAAGAACTCAGCGTGCGCGAACACATGACCATCGTGCTCAAGCATTTACAAGGCCGCAAATTTGTGGAGTTTGAACACCTTTTCGACCCCACCCTGGGAACCCCTGTTTTGGTGGTCACGTTTATTGCGTTGCTCGAGTTGGCCAAGGAAACCCTGATTGAAATTACCCAAGCCGAAGCTTTTGCACCCATTTACGTTCGGCTGGCTTACACGCCAAACTGAACTGCCATCTCCAAATCTTCTTATTGACCGATGGTTGATTGGCAAGCGCCATGCGGAAAACCCATGTGATGAATAACTTATCTTCTACCACCCCCTATGGCACTTTGCCCCCCGCATCGCCCGTTGCAGGCCGCAAGCCCATCAGCCTGCCGCGCCTGCAAGACCTGCGCGATAGGGGAGAAAAAATCACCATGCTCACGGCATACGATGCCACTTTTGCCGCTGTTGCGGATGCCGCTGGGATCGAATGCATTTTGGTCGGTGACTCGCTTGGCATGGTTTGCCAAGGTCTGCCAAGCACAGTGGGGGTCACGCTGGACACCATGCGCTACCATACCGAGAGCGTCGCTCGGGGTTTGCGCCGTGTCCAAGGCACGGCCTGGATCATTGGCGATTTGCCTTTCGGCACCTACCAGGAATCTCGCGAACAAGCCTTGCGCAGCGCCACGGTGCTCATGCAAGCGGGCGCCCACATGGTCAAGCTCGAAGGCGGCGGCTGGACCACGGAAATCGTGCATTTTTTGGTCGAACGAGGCATCCCGGTCTGCGCCCACTTGGGACTGACCCCGCAAACCGTGCATGCCTTGGGTGGGTACCGGGTCCAAGGCCGAGGCGAAGCAGCGGCGCAAACCCTGAAACAGGAAGCTGTGGCCTTGCAAGATGCAGGTGCCAGCATGTTGGTTCTTGAGATGGTCCCCGCCGCATTGTCGGCTGAGCTCACTCAGTCGCTGCCCCTTTGTCACACGATTGGCATTGGCGCAGGCAATGGCACCGCCGGTCAAGTGCTGGTCATGCATGACATGCTAGGCATCAACTTGGGTAAAAACCCAAAATTCGTGCGCAACTTCATGACCGGACAAAACAGTGTCCAAGAAGCCATGAGCGCCTATGTTGCTGCCGTCAAAAACGGCAGTTTTCCCGACAACCAGCTACACGCCTGGTGAGACTTTTTTAAAACAAAAATATGTTGATCG
>CAMDXR010000122.1 GCA_945877725.1 Limnohabitans sp. Rim8 | reverse complement strand
CTTGGGCTTTTTCCCCATTGTCTTTGGCGGTGCTTGCGGGCGCAGATTTTTCAGGCTTCACAGGGGCTGCTGGTTTGCTTTCTTCTTTGGCGACCGAGTCATTTTTACCCGCAGCTTCTTTATCCGCCGATTTTTCAGGGGAAGTGATTACTTTTGATTTATCAGCCTTGGCGTCGTTCTGTCCACCCGCTGGGGAAACTACCTCCTCGCGGTCATTCAAGCTGGCTTGAGGCAAAACAGCGCCTGAGGGGAGTAAGGGTTTGGCAGGCGCTTGCTCAGCGGGCACTGGGGCAGTGCTGGACAGCGGCGGTGTGCTTTGCCGGTCAGGAATCAAGATGGGGGTATCGACTGACACCGGTCGGGGCTGGGTGTCAAAAATCAGCGGAAATCCCACCACGGCAAACAACACCAGGACCACGGCACCCATCAAGCGATGGCGCGCTCTGCGACGAACGACCTCAATGGTTTCGTTGGAGCCGGAATTCACCGCCTCGGCAGAATCGGGTTGACCAGGAAGTCTAAATTTGAAAAAGGCCATGCGGGGTGCTCAAGAGCTGAGATGTTTGGCTTGCAATCGCGGAATGCCGTCTTGCAAAACACCGCCCACGGTGTAGAAAGAGCCAAAGACAACAATTCTATCAGCCGGGTCTGCGGCATCCATCGCGGATTGCAGCGCCAGCATAGGCGTTGCATGAACGCTGGACGCCGTGTCGGTTCGAGTGTTTTGCGACCGCCAAGTTTGCGCCAAATCGGCGGCTTTGGCGGCCCGTGGCAAAGGCAAATCGGTGAAATACCAGCGGTCGATCATGGGATTGACCTTGGCCAGCATAGGCAACAAGTCTTTGTCGGCCATGACACCCAAGACGGCGTGGGTGGTCGGGTAAAAACCCATGGCATCCAGATTGGCAGCCAAAGCCGCCACCGAATGCGGGTTGTGTGCCACATCCAACACCAAAACGGGCTGACCCGGCACGATCTGAAAGCGCCCGGGCAACTCCACCATGGCCAAACCGTTGCGCACCGCTTGCGCAGTGACAGGAATACGGGTACGCAGGGTTTCGAGCGCCGCCAATGCGCCTGAAGCGTTCACCAACTGGTTGGCCCCGCGCAAAGCCGGGTAAGCCATGCCGCTGTAGCGGCGTCCCCGCCCGGCCCAGGCCCATTGCAATTTGTCACCCGAAAAGTTGAAATCTTCGCCCAATCGCCAAAGATCAGCCCCTAAAGCCTGGGCATGGTCAAGCACGCTTTGGGGTGGCATGGGGTCACTGACAATGACAGGACGGTTGGCACGCATGATGCCGGCCTTTTCTCGGCCAATGCTTTCGCGGTCTTTGCCCAACAAAGCGGTGTGGTCGATGTCGATGCTGGTGATCACTGCGCAGTCGGCATCAATGATGTTGACGGCGTCCAGCCGCCCGCCCAAGCCCACCTCCAAAATAGCCACATCCAAGTTGGAACGGGCCATGAGTTGAAGAATGGCCAAGGTACTGAACTCGAAATAGGTCAGACTGATCTCTCCGCGCACAGCCTCCACGGCGGCAAAAGCGCCCGCCAAAGTTTCGGCCGAGGCCGATTCACCGTGCAAGCGACACCGCTCTTCAAAATGCACCAAGTGCGGCGATGTGTAAACGCCCGTGCGGTACCCTGCCTGCAGCAACACGGCCTCGAGCATGGCGCAGGTCGACCCCTTGCCATTGGTACCGGCGACCGTGATGACCGGGCAGTCGAAGCGCAAATCCATGCGGTCCGCCACGGTTTTCACACGGTCAAGCCCCATGTCAATGGCCACGGGGTGAAGTTGCTCGCACCAGTCGAGCCATTCCTGTAAAGTCTTCATAGGCGGCGATTGTCGCCCAGTCTGCCCCCCTTCAACTTCAAACTTTCTCATGGACCTCATTGTTTACGGCATTCCGAATTGCGACACGGTCAAGAAAGCCAGGACTTGGCTGACGGACCACGGGCTCAGCGCCTCATTTCACGACTTCAAAAAACAAGGCGTTCCCCCTGAACCCTTGGATCTCTGGCTGAAAGCAGTCGGTTGGGAGACCCTGCTGAACCGCAAAGGCAGCACATGGCGCCAACTGGATGCAGCACAACAGGCGGGCGTGACAGACAGCGCCAGCGCCAAAAAAGTCATGTTGGCACATGCCAGCACCATCAAACGCCCAGTCATTGCCTGGCCGTCTGGGCAAATTACAGTGGGTTTTACCCCCGAACAATGGCCGGTTTAACGCTGGGTTTGAGACCGCAAGCAACAAAACTTTACCCACCGCCCCTTTGACAAGTCGCTTGTCGGGCATAAACTTCGGCTGGGTTTAATTGAGGACACCGAATCTATGAAAACATTGACATTGACCACTATGTTGTGCCTCACAGCCTCTTGGGCACAAGCGCAAGAGGTTGGGCAAGTCATTTCACGTACGGCGGTTTACCAACAAGTGGTGGTGCCGCGCCAGACCTGCACCCAATATCAGCCTCCGGCGCCAACCCAGACTTCAGGCGGCGGAGCCATCATTGGGGCCATTGCAGGCGGCCTGATTGGTAGCCAATTGGGCGGGAACAACAGCAAAGGCCTGGCTGCCATGGCAGGTGTGGTGGGTGGCGCCATGCTGGGGGACAAAGTGGAAAGCCAATCCCCTCCGCCCGGCGTTCAAACCACCTGCACAACCCAAAACGTTTATGAAAACCGCCTGACGGGCTACAACGTGGTCTATGAATATGCGGGCAAGCAATACAACGTGCAGTTGCCCCAAGACCCGGGTCCGACCATTCAGCTACAAGTCACGCCTGTAGGCCTACCTCGGTCTGAAGCACCCTCTCCCGCCCCAGCACCGGCAGCGGTTGTGATGACCCAGTTGCCCGCGCCAACCACCACTTACATCAATGAATCTCGCGTGGTGTATGTCCCTGCACCGGTCTACCGGTATTACTCGCCCATTCAAACCCATGTGAACTTAGGTTGGGGCTGGCATGGCGGTCACCGCCATGGACATTGGCGATAAAACCCGGGGCCGGGTTAATGGCATGGCCTGCAGAGTGGCCTAAAATGCCGGGTTGATTAGCCATAAAGGGTGTCTCAAGACGCCCTTTTCCTATTGACGCGGGACATCACCCGCCCTTTGAAGCCCACTTCCATGACCACCCAAAAAATCGACGGCGTCTCCGTCAAAACCCAAGCCAATGTTTACTTTGATGGCAAATGCGTCAGCCACGGTCTGACGCTGCCCGACGGCACCAAACTCTCTGTGGGTGTGGTTTTGCCAGCCACTTTGACCTTTGGCACAGGCGCGCCCGAGATCATGGAATGTGTGGGTGGCTATTGCGAATACAAACTCGAGGGCAGCAACGAGTGGGTCAGGTCCAGCGCAGGCGAATCGTTCAGCGTCCCCGGCAATTCCAAATTCGAGATCCGCGTCACTGAGCCCTACCACTACATTTGCCACTACGCTTAAAGCGGCGGCTGATCGGAAACCCATGAGCACCATCCTGCAAAACCTGCCCAAGGGGCAAAAAGTCGGCATCGCCTTTTCGGGCGGTCTGGACACTTCGGCCGCCCTGTTGTGGATGAAGCAAAAAGGCGCTTTGCCCTACGCCTACACCGCCAACCTGGGACAACCCGACGAGGCCGATTACAACGAAATTCCTCGCAAAGCGATGGAATACGGCGCTGAAAAGGCCCGCTTGGTCGATTGCCGCAGCCAACTGGCGCACGAGGGCATTGCCGCCATTCAATGTGGCGCTTTCCATATCAGCACGGGCGGCATCACGTACTTCAACACCACCCCGCTGGGTCGCGCTGTCACGGGCACCATGTTGGTGGCCGCCATGAAACAAGACGACGTCAACATTTGGGGCGATGGCAGCACCTTCAAAGGCAACGACATCGAGCGTTTTTACCGTTACGGTTTGCTCACCAACCCGAGCCTGAAAATCTACAAACCTTGGCTTGACCAGTTGTTCATTGATGAACTGGGTGGACGTGCCGAGATGAGCGCCTTCATGACTGCCAACGGTTTTGGCTACAAAATGAGCGCCGAAAAGGCCTACTCCACCGACAGCAACATGCTGGGTGCCACCCACGAAGCCAAAGACTTGGAAAGCCTGGCCAGCGGCATGAAGATCGTCAACCCCATCATGGGCGTGGCGTTCTGGAAGCCCGAAGTCGAGGTCAAAGCCGAAGAAGTGAGCGTGCGCTTTGAAGAAGGCATGCCCGTGGCCCTGAACGGTGTGGAATACGCCGACCCGGTCGAATTGTTCCTGAAAGCCAACGAAATCGGTGGCAGGCATGGTTTGGGCATGAGTGACCAGATTGAAAACCGCATCATCGAAGCCAAGAGCCGTGGCATCTACGAAGCCCCCGGCATGGCGCTCTTGCACATTGCCTACGAGCGTCTGGTGACGGGCATCCACAACGAGGACACCATTGAGCAATACCGCATCAATGGCCTGCGTCTGGGCCGCTTGTTGTACCAGGGCCGCTGGTTTGATCCACAGTCCATCATGCTGCGCGAAACCGCTCAGCGCTGGGTGGCACGCGCTATTACGGGCACCGTGACAATGGAACTGCGCCGTGGCAACGACTACAGCATCCTGAACACCGAGTCGCCCAATTTGACCTACCAGCCCGAGCGCTTGAGCATGGAAAAAGTGGAAGACGCCCCGTTCAGCCCCCTCGACCGCATTGGACAGTTGACCATGCGCAACTTGGACATTACCGACACGCGCGCCAAACTGGGCATTTACGCCCATACCGGCCTGCTGTCGGTAGGCGATGGCCCGCACATCTACAAACTGGATGGCAGCGGCAAGAAGTGATTCTTTGATTGCGTCAATAAAAAAACGGCCTTAGGGCCGTTTTTTGTTGTGGGCGAGTTCTGCCTTGTTATTGCGGCCAGTCGGCCCACCTTAAATGACCACCGGTTCTGGCTCTAGCAGAATGCCGAAACGCTCGTACACACTGGTCTGAATGGCTTTGGCCAAGGTCATCACCTCGCCCCCGGTGCAGGGGTCGTCGCGCCCACCCCGGTTCACCAGCACCAAGGCCTGTTTTTCATAGACGCCTGCATGGCCCACGCTCTTGCCCTTCCAGCCACAGGCGTCAATCAGCCAGCCCGCCGCCAGTTTGATGCTGCCATCCGGCATGGGGTAATGCACCACTTTCGGGTCGCGGGCAATGATGTCGGCGCACTGCTCAGGGGTCACGCTGGGGTTCTTGAAAAAGCTACCGGCGTTGCCAATCACCTTCGGATCGGGCAATTTGGCACGGCGAATGGCGCAGACCCAGTCAAAAATCTGCCTTGCGCTGGGTGTCCGTATGCCGGTCTCGGTCATTTTGCGTTGCAAATCCAAATACCCCAGTTCGGGCTTCCAGCGTTTGGGCAACGCAAAGCGAACGCGCAAAATCACTGCCCGTCCGGCCAAACCCAAACCCTCTGGACCACCGGAGGCATGTTTGAACACCGAATCACGGTAACTGAAGCCACACTGCGCCGCGTCGAGGCTGAACACCTCGCCCGTGAACATGTCCATGGCGTCGAGCGAGTCAAAACGGTCTTGCAATTCCACCCCGTAAGCACCAATGTTTTGCACCGGCGATGCCCCAACGGTGCCGGGTATCAGGGCCATATTTTCCAAGCCCGGGTAGCCGTTTTCCAAGGTCCAGTCCACTAACTTGTGCCAGTCTTCCCCTGCACCCGCCTCGACCACCCAATGTTTATCGGTTTCTGAAACCAGGCGAATTCCCGGGACCTCGACCTTGAGCACCAAGGCCTTGACATCGCCGGTCAAGACAATGTTGCTGCCGCCGCCCAGAATTTGACGCGACAAAGTGGTCAATTGGGGGTCGGCCAACACGGCCAGCAAGTCGGATTCGTCCCTTACACGAACCAATGCGTGCGCCTTGGCAGCGATGCCAAAGGTGTTGTAAGGCTGTAAGGGGACATTTTTCTCCAGGTTCATGGGAGAATTGTCGCATTCTCAACCTTGGATTTTTTCAGTCATGCCCTCCTTTGATACCGTTTGCGAACCCAACATGGTCGAAGTGCGCAACGCTGTTGACACTTCAGCCAAAGAAATCGGCACCCGTTTTGACTTCAAAGGCACCTCTGCCGCCATCGAACTCAAAGACAAAGAGATCACAATGTTTGGCGATGCCGAGTTTCAGCTCACGCAGGTCGAAGATATCTTGCGCAACAAGTTGACCAAGCGCAACGTGGATGTCCGTTTTCTGGATATTGGCAAAGTCGAAAAAATCGGTGGCGACAAGGTCAAACAAGTGATCAAGGTCAAAAATGGCATTGAGACCGAAGATGCCAAAAAAATCACCAAGGTCATCAAAGAAAGCAAACTCAAAGTACAGGCGTCCATTCAGGGGGATGCCGTTCGAGTGACCGGGGCCAAGCGTGACGACCTGCAAGCCGCCATGGCTTTGTTGCGCAAGGACATGACCGAGTTACCTCTGAGCTTTGACAACTTCAGGGATTGATCTGTTCTGACCACGACCAGATCAACCATGGCAAGTATTCGGCCGCAGGGGCAGCCTCTCACGGGGAAGTACATTCGGCCGCAGGGGCAGCCTCCTACGGGCAAAGGTAGCGCCTGCGTAAAAAATCGAGGTTGGCAAGTAGTCTAAGGGTCTTCGTGGGAGCGCGCCCCTGCGCGCGAATGACCGCCTGAGCTACTGCACACATTCGGCCGCAGGGGCAGCCTCCTACGGAGAAGTACATTCGGCCGCAGGGGCAGCCTCCTACGGGGAAGTACATTCGGCCGCAGGGGCAGCCTCCCACGGGACTGGCGGCTTCCTGCGGGACGGCTAGCTGTTCGGTTTTAATTTGTGAGCCCGGCAGGCTCATCTAGGAAAGCGCCAGAGCGCAAGGTGACTACCAAGGTGTCGCGCCAACCTCCCGGCTGCTCGGGCTGAATCGGGGTGGTTTCGTGAATCACTCGGGTATCGTCCAGCAATAACACAGACCAAGGCTCGCTCAGGGTAAAGCGCTGTCCGTTGGGGCTGTCTATGTCAAAGACCCGGGTTTCGCCCCCTTTGATGCCGTGGCGACCGATCAAAAAAACAGCCACCCAACACACTCCATCTCGGTGCGCCCCTTCGGGTGTGGGCCGTCCTATGCCGTCGGTGGTGTCAATGCGAAACTGGTGCGCCTCGGTAAACCACGTCTGTTCACCCTGGGCTTTGGAGGCCACTTGGGCCAACCAGCGCAATAATTTCTGCCAAGCATCTTGTTGCACCACTTCGGTGGCCATCGGGTCAAACCAGCGCTGCATGCCGCCATGCAAAGCGTTGTAGGACACGGGCTGCCAATGGGCGCGGTGGGGTACTGCTTGCACAGCATGGGAGTTGACTTGGAAACTGGCATGCCGACGACGGCGGTAACGTCCACCGTCTTTCAGATATTGATCGGGTGGCAAATCGTGCCAACTGGACTCCAGCAGTTTCAGGGCATCCAAAGAAATACCGGCCATCTTGCAAACACTGTCGGCTCCCAGCACCGCAAAGCCTTTCGCTGACAGCGTACCGTCAAGTTGGTCAGGGGAAGTTAACGGGGGCTGGAGCGTTTGCTGGGGCATGAAATCATCCGAAAATTCAAGCGAAGCCTGCAAGCATAACGCTGGACTTGCCAAAAAAACGCCCCCTGCCAAGGGGGCGCATTAATTTAGCGTGAGGGGCGGAATAAATCAGGCGTAGCGCTGACTGGCGAGCTTGGCGCCCTCTGCCAATGCCTTCAGCTTGGCCTCGGCCACTTGGCGGCTCATGGGGGCCAGGCCGCAGTTGGTGCACGCGATCAGGCGGTGCTTGGGCACAAACTGCAAGGCACGGCCAATGGTGTCAGCGATTTCCTCAGGCGTTTCCACCACCGGGTTGGCCACATCAATGACCCCCACCATCACGTCCTTGCCTTCCAGGAGTTTCATCATCTCCATCGGCACATGCGAGTGCATGCATTCCAGGCTGACCTGCTGAATGCTGCTTTTGGCCAGGGCCGGAAACACTTTTTCGTACTGACGCCATTCTTCACCCAGCGTTTTTTTCCAGTTGTTGTTGGCCTCAATGCCGTAGCCATAACAAATGTGAACGGCGGTGGTGCAGGTCAGGCCTTGCGCGGCGCGCTCTAAGGCATTGACACCCCAGTCTGCGGCTTCGTCCATGTAGACATTGAATGCGGGTTCGTCGAACTGAATGATGTCCACCCCATCGGCTTGCAGCGCCAATGCTTCTTGATTGAGCAGCTCGGCAAAGGCCATGGCCATCTTGACTTTGTCACCATAAAAACGGTCGGCCACGGTATCGACAATGGTCATCGGGCCAGGCAGGGTGAATTTGAGTTTCTTATTGGTGTGGGCCCGGGCCAGTTGGGCCTCGAATGCGTGTACGCGTCCTTTCAGTCGCAGGGGGGCGATGACTTGAGGCACTTGCGCGTCGTAGCGGTTGTTGCGAATGCCCATGGTGACTTTGTT
>CAMDXR010000121.1 GCA_945877725.1 Limnohabitans sp. Rim8 | reverse complement strand
GAGGGCGTTGACTTTCGCAGCGGCTATTCGGGCAACGCCACCTGCGCACCCTCCAGGGCGGCCATGATGACCGGGCGCTATGCCACGCGTTTTGGTTTTGAGTTCACGCCCACGCCCAAGCAATTCATGAAAGCCGTGACCGGTATGGCCCCGGCTGATCAGTTGCGCAAACCCATCTACCACCCCGAGCGTGAGTCCGAACTTATTCCCTACGCAGACATGGGTCTGCCCACCAGCGAGATCACACTGGCCAAATTGTTGCAAGCTGCCAACTACCACACCGTGCATTTGGGCAAATGGCATTTGGGGGACAGCCCGCAGTTTCGCTCCTACAACCACGGCTTCAACGAGTCTTTGTCGCACATGCATGGCGCTTCCATGTTTTTGCCAACCAAGCACCCGAATGTGGTCAATGCCATGCAGGACTTTGATCCGATTGACAAATTCCTCTGGGCCGCCGAGCCTTGGGCCGTGCGCTTCAAAGACGGCGAGCCTTTTCAGCCGCCCAAGTACATGACCGACTACCTCACTGACCAAGCGGTCAAGGTGGTCGAGGCCAACAAGAACAGGCCCTTTTTCTTGTACTTGGCCTACAACGCACCGCACACACCGTTGCAGGCCACGCGCGAGGACTATGACGCGCTGAGTTTCATTACCGACCACACCATGCGCGTGTATGCCGCCATGATCCGTTCACTGGACCGCAACATTGGCCGCGTTTTGCAGTCGCTCAAAGACCAGGGCTTGGATGACAACACCTTGGTGATTTTCACCAGCGACAATGGCGGCGCGCATTACATTGGTTTAGAGGGCTTGAACTCTCCTTACCGGGGCTGGAAAGCCACCTTTTTTGAAGGCGGCATCCGCGTGCCTTACTTCATGCGCTGGCCCGCTCAAATTCCCCGAGGCAGCAAGCTTGCAGCGCCCGTCAGCCACTTCGATATTTTTGCCACTGCGGCGGCTGCGGCCGGTCAAAAGCCGCCTGCCGACCGCCCCATTGACGGGGTGAATTTGTTGCCCTTCATCCAGGGCCAAGCGCCAGGGCGGCCGCACGATGTATTGTTTTGGCGCACCGACCAATACGTCACAGTGCGGGCTGGCGACTGGAAGTTGCAAGTCTCGCAAATGCCCCCAAAAGAATGGCTGTTTAACCTGGCTCAAGACCCCACCGAAAAAGTCAATTTGGTGAACAAAGAGCCCGAGCGTTTGGCCGCCATGAAAGCCCAATTGGCCGAATGGGGGAAAAGCCAGCAAAAACCGATGTGGCCCTCTTTGGGGGCTGGGCCGATCGCCATTGACCATTCGCTTAAGAAACCGACGAATGCCACCGACGAGTACATCTATTACTCCAACTGAGATGCAAACCAAGAAGGGCGCATGGCCCCTGCAGTGGGCCATGCTATTCAACGTTTCGTTTGTTCAACCCGCCCCAACCAAATGAGCCAAGCGCCCGAAGTTTCCAAGCCTTTTGTGGTCATTGTTGGCGCAGGCTTTGCCGGCATTGGCGCGGCCATTGCGCTGAAAAAGGCCGGTATAGATTTCGTCATTTTGGAAAAAGCACCCGAAATCGGTGGGGTTTGGCGTGACAACCATTACCCGGATTGCGGTTGCGATGTGCCCTCGGCGCTTTACTCGTATTCCTTCGCCCCCAATCCGAACTGGAGCCGGTTTTTCGCTAAGCAAGAGGAAATCAAGCAATACACCCACGAGACAGTGCGCCGTTTTGACTTATTGCCCCACTTGCGCTTAAACACCGAGCTGCTGCAAGCACGCTGGCACAGCCAGGACAAGTGCTGGCGCCTGAGCACCTCACAAGGCGATATGCAGGCCCCCTTTGTGGTCATGGCTTGTGGGCCCATGCATGTGCCCATCATTCCCCGCATCCAGGGGCTTGACAGCTTTCAGGGCGTGCGCTTTCACTCCTCGCAATGGGACCATGGTTTGGAACTGCAAGGCCTGCGGGTGGCCGTGATTGGCTCTGGGGCTTCGGCGATTCAGTTCGTGCCAAAAATCCAGCCCTTGGTGCAACGCTTGACCCTGTTTCAGCGCACCCCGCCTTGGGTGCTGCCCAAGATGGATGGCCTCATTTCAGCGCGATGGCAAGGCGCATTTAAACGCCTGCCCCTTTTGCAAAAAGCCTTGCGTCAAGTGCTTTATTTGCAGTTTGAGCTGCTCAACAGCGGCCTGAACCACCCCTTTGTGCTGCGCAGATTGGAGCGCGTGGGGCTGAAAAACATCCAGCGCGGCATTCAAGATCCGCAGCTGCAAGCCCGGGTCAGGCCCGATTTTTCCATCGGCTGCAAGCGCATTTTGTTGTCGAACACCTGGTACCGCGCCTTGGCCAAGCCCAATGTGGCTGTGTTTGGCGGCATTGACCGCATTCAAGGCAAGACCTTGGTGGACAGCCAAGGCCTGTCCTGCGAAGTGGACGCGATTATTTTTGCCACGGGTTTTGAAGTGGCCAACCCCCCCATAGCTGAGCGCATTGTGGGCAAAAGCGGCATCAGCTTGGCTGCGCAGTGGCAGGGTTCGCCCAAGGCCTACTTGGGCAGCATGGCGCACGACTGCCCCAATCTGTTTTTGACCTTTGGGCCCAATTTGTATTCGTTCACATCGGCCTTTGTCACCATCGAGGCCCAGCTGCGCTTCATTATTTCGGCCATTCAAACCGCGCGCAAAGACAGCCTGGTCAGCATCGAGGTGCATCCACAACGCTTGGCACAGTTCAACCAAGCGCTGCAGTCCTCCCTTCAAACAACTGTCTGGAACAGCGGTTGCAGCAGCTATTTTCTAGACAAAAATGGCCGCAACAGCACCAACTGGCCCTGGACCACTTTTCGCATGCGACGCCAACTGAGCTGTTTTGTGCCTGCCGATTTTGTTCTGGAGCGTGCCCCATGAGCTGGCAAAACTTCTTTCTGAGCCTGTTTCTTAAGCGCAGCCAACGCCAACTCATGCGACTCAGTGCCCAGCACCGCCTGCAGCGCACCCGCAAGTGGATGGCCTTGAACCGCAGCAAGCCAGACCCCGCCGTGCAAGTGCGCGCCGAGGTGATCGCCGGTGTGCCCGTTGAGTGGGTGGTACCGCAAGCGCTGGCCACCCAAAACAAGCCGGTGATCTGCGTTTATTTTCATGGCGGTGGCTTTGTCATGGGCGGGCCCAACAGCCACCGCGACATGGCTTGTTATTTGGCGAAAAAAGCCGGTGTGTGGATGCTCATGGTGGATTACCGCTTGGCCCCAGAACACCCGTTTCCCGCAGCCCTCGAAGACGCCTCGGTGCTTTACCAGGAGATTTTGCAGCGCGGCATTGAGGCCAGTCAGCTGGTGATGGGGGGCGACAGTGCCGGGGGCAACCTGGCCTTGTCCACCTTACAGTTCCTGAGAGACAGCGACTTGCCATTGCCTGCGGCCATGTTTTATTTTTCGCCTTGGCTGGACCTGCGCAACAACAGCCCCAGCCACCAACGCAATGCCTCCAGCGATGCCATGCTCAATGCCTCCTTGCTGAATGAATCGGCGCAAAGCTATGCCCCCGACATGCTGCGCGGCCATGTCAGAGTCTCGCCCTTGTTGGGCGGCATGTCGGGGCTGCCGCCGTGTTGGATCGTGGCCAGTGCCTGCGAAGTGTTGCAAGACGATGCCCTGTTTTTGCGCGACAAACTCCAGACCAGCGGGGTTGTCGTCGGTTACCTAGAATCGGCCAAAGCGCCCCATGCCTTTCCCGTGTTGGCGCGCTGGCTGCCCGAGGCGCGTTCGGCGTTGGACGACACGGCGCTGTTCATTCGCCAGCATGGCATGGCCGCAAGGCCTGCGGGCCAAGCCAGTGGGGAGCAGCGGTCATGATGGGCGCTTGGTGGATATGGGGGGTAGCACTGGCGCTGTATGCCGTTTTTATGCTGTGGTACCACAATTGGCGCGGGCCCTTGACCCCCGCCGAAATCGAAGCGTTTTTGGCCCGGACCGCGCAACTCAAAATCTCTGGGCACACCGACCGTGCGGTGGTGCGTGCATTTCTTGAGGCCGATGACGGACGCGATTTTCTGATGAGCAATTTGGTGCGGGTTCATCCGGGCGATGTGGTGCACCCGGTCACCGGCTTGCCGGTCAGCGGCCAGGCCTTGTTTCAACAATATGGGTTGCAGTTTGTAAAGCTGTTGCTTCGGCACGGTGGCCACCCCATGATGGCCATGCGCAAAGTGGGCGGCTATGTCGATGCATGGCAGACCCCGGCTGACCCCGGTTGGCATCTCGTCGGCCTGATGCGTTACCGCAGCCGACGCGACATGATGGCCTTGGCCACTGACCCTGCCATGCGCAATATGCACATCCTCAAAAGTGTCAGCACCGCCCAGACCTTTTCTTTTCCCAGTCAGCCGCTGCTGTCCTTGGCCCTGCTGCCCCGAGTTGCGGTGGCCTTGGTTTTAGCCCTGCTGGCGGCTTTGCTGCATTTGGTTGTTCTTTTGTCGGCTTGAATCATTGGGTGAAACGATGCGCCAATTGATTTGTTTTTCAGCCCCGGTGCCAACCCCATTGGCTTGCGAACGGCTGGTCTTTTCATCTTGCAGGAACACCAAAAATTATGGCGCGTGACACCCACCTTCTTTACGGCTGGCATTTGTCGTACTTCACCGGCAAGGCACTGTGCTATTTGCGTTACAAGCAGACTCTGTTTGTGCATAAACCGGTCGACATGCTCACCTTGATGTGGCGCATCAAAAACAAAACCGGTGCGGCCGTGATGCCGGTCTTGCGCACTCCGCAAGGCGATTGGATACACGACAGCAGTCGCATCATTGACCACATCGAAGCGCAGTCGACCGGCCCGTCGGTGCATCCGGCCACCCCGGTGCAGCGCTTTGCCTCGTATTGGATGGAGGCCTGGGGCGACGAGTGGTGGGTGCCCATGGCCATGCACACGCGCTGGACTTATCCGGAAAACTATGCCTTGTTTGAGCGTGAAGCCGGTGACGCGCTCTTGCCCTGGCTGCCTGGCTTTGCCAAGAAAACTGCGGTCAAGGTGGTGGCCAACAAATTGCGCGGCATGCTGCATTCGGTGGGTGTTAGGCCTTCGCAGCTGGGCGTGATGGATGCCTGGATGGACCCGATGCTGGATCTGTTGGACCGGCATTTCGCCGAGCACCGTTTCTTGTTTGGAGACCGCCCCATGTTGGGTGATTTTGGTTTGGTGGGTACCATGTATGGCCATTTGGCGCGTGACCCTTGGCCTGCGCGTGAGCTGGTGGCAAAACGCCCGCATTTGCGAGCCTGGACCGAGCGCATGGCGGCACCCGAGCATGCGCAAATGCCTGCTGGCGCGCAAGGCCTGTTGCCCAACGACCAAATCGCGCCCACGCTGGAGCCGGTTTTTCAGGCCATTGCCCATGAATTCCTGCCCCTGCTAGAGGGCATCTTGGCGCAGCTACAAAAGCTGCGCGTGGACTGGCCCGAGGGCAAGCCCTTGCCCAGGCGGCTGGCCGATGTCGAGGTCCCCATGGGCCAGGGGCGCTTCATACGCGCCGCTTTGCCTTACAGCCTGTGGATGGCGCAGCGCACGCTGGACGCGTTTGCGCGCATGAGCCCGCTGGAGCAAGCGCAGGTCAGGCAGTGGCTGCGCACGCTGGGGGGCGAACGCCTGCTGGATCTGGACATACCGCGCCTGAGCATCCATGGCGTACGTGTGGCTTTGGACAGCCAGGCACCGGCCCAAACCACGCCGTCGTCCTCGCTGCATGCGAGGTCTTGAGGCCGAGCATGCCCACAGTCAAACCCGGCGGCATAATGCAAAACATGCGAGACCAACCAGAAGAAGGCCCAGACCCAACCGAGGCCAGTGTGCCTGCCAGCCAGGCGCGAGACTTGCCGGTGGAGCGGCCCCAACTCGATGGCCGACTCAAGCGCAGCGTGGTGACCCGCAACAAGATCGTCGAAACCCTGACCGCCTTGATTTTGGAGGGCCATACCTCTCCCACAGCCGAGCAAGTGGCGCTGCGTGCCCAAGTGGGATTGCGCACGGTTTTTCGCCATTTCAACAACATGGATGCGCTGTACCGCGAAATCAGTTTCGATGTGGACGCACAAATTCAACCGCTGTTGCAAGCGCGCTTGGATGCCCCGACCTGGCAGGCGCGTGTGCTGCAGAGTATTGCCTTTCGCAGCGAAATTTACGACCGAACCGCCGCCATGTACGTGGCCGCCCAGGTGCATCGCCACGAGTCGGCTTACCTCGCGCAAAACCTGATGGCGTCGGCCCGGCTGCAGCGCGACTTGTTGCAACGCCTGCTGCCCCCCGATGTGGCCCGAAACGCCCCCTTGCTCGACGCCTTGGACCTGGTCCTGAGTTTTGAGTCTTGGATCCGCTTGCGGCGTGAACAAGGCTTGGCCGCCAGCGAAGCCACGGCGGTCATGCAGTTGACCGTCAAGGCTTTGTTAGCGGGTCTGGCTGTGCCCTAGGCACTGGGTTGGCACGAATGAAGTTGACAATCGACTGCGCCACTTCAACGCCCCGGTCTTCTTGCAAAAAATGCCCGGCCCCGCGGGTGATGCTGTGTGGTTGGGCCTTTGCCCCCGGCACCTGTTCGTGCCAGATGCGGTAACCGCCGCGTGTGACCGGGTCGCGGTTGCTGAACAGGGTCAGGAATGGTTTCTCCCAACGTTTGAAGACTTCCCAGGCCGCTTCGTTGCGCCCGCGCTCCACGTCTGAGGGAGTAGTGGGCACCAAGCTGGGAAACCGCCTGGCGCCCACGCGGAATCGGCGGCTGGGAAAAGGGGCGTTGTAGGCGGCGACTTCGGCCGGGCTCAAGCCCTCGGCGCAACCGGTTTTGACGATGCGCCCAATGGGAAACCAGGGACTGAATTGGGCAAAGGCCCGCCAGATTTTGAAGGCCCCGGGCACGGGCGTGGTGCCGGTGGGCAGACCGCCGTTGGCCAGCACAATGCGGTCAAAGCGCTGGGGTGCTTCAGCGGCCATGCGCAGGCCGATCAAAGACCCCCAGTCTTGGCAAAACAGCGTCATGTGTTGCAAGTCTTTGTCCTGCATCCAAGCAGTCATCCACTGCATATGGTTCAAGTAGGTGTAGTCGCGCGGGCGGGTGGGTTTGTCCGATCGGCCAAAACCCACCAAGTCGGGGGCGACCACGCGCAAGCCCGCTTGCAGCAGCACCGGGATCATCTTGCGGTAAAGAAACGACCAGGTTGGCTCGCCATGCATCAACAAAACCACTGGGGCATCGCGCGGCCCTTCATCGATGCAGGCAATGCGCAGGCCGCCCACCTCGGTGTAATGGGGCGTGTAGGGAAAATCGGGGATGTGGGCAAAGGCCGATTCGTCGGTGCGCACAAAATCTGTGACCAGGGGCAAGGCGTTCATGGTGATCAGACTCCAAAAATACGGGCCAGGCGAACCGCCAAGCCCTGAATCCAAGGCGCCACATAGCGCAGCTTGGGTTTGCGGGCCTCGGCCGCTTTGACAATTTGCGCCACGATGGACCGGGTGCTTTTGGTTTCTACCCACGCAAAGTTGCGTTTTTCTTGCGCTTTAAAGCGCTGGGCGTGCGCTGCAAAATAAGAGCGCTGGTCCATCCAGGTGTATTTGCGATCGGTCATGGCCTGATTAAAGCCGGTGTGGATGGCGCCGGGCTCAATCAGCGCCACATGCACGCCGCAGCGCAATTCTTGCAGTTCGGCGCGCAGCCCCGCGCCCGCCGCCGACAAGGCAAATTTGCTCATGGAATAAGGCATTAAAAAAGGCATGGGAATGCGCCCAGCAATAGAGCTGACCAACAGCACCGTGCCCCGGCGGCGCGCGATCATGCCCCGCAAGGCCAGTTGGGTCAGCGCCAGCGTGCCAAAAAGGTTGACTTCGAACACTCGGCGAATGCGCTCAATGTCCACCTCGGCCAAGGAACCCGACTCGCCAATGCCCGCGTTGTTGACCAACACATCGACCTCCAACGCCAGGATTTTCTCGCGGTCTTGTGCTGAGGTGATGTCGAGCTTGAAGACCTCAAAGGGCAGGCCGCGTGTCAAGGCCATGGACTTGAGTGCCTGGGCTTGCGCCTCGTCAACGGTGGTGGCGATCACGCGGTGCTGACGTGCGGCCAGCGCAAAGGCCGTGTCCAGCCCAATGCCGCTGCCGGCCCCAGTAATAAGGATGGTTTTTTTCATGCAATAAACACCCTGGCCAACTGGCCCATGGAAGACCAATAAAAATCCCGTGACCAACCGGGGCTGGGAAAGACCACGCCTTGCATCAAGCCACCCAAGCGCACGCGGCCTTTTTCTAGGCCGGTTTGGATGTCCAGCACCACCACCTCTTCGCCGTGGCGTCGGTAGTCGTTGACGACCAGCTCGCCCTTATCCGGGTAAAGCAGCATGTGGCTGGCACTGCCAAAGGGGGCTTTTCGCCACAAAGGCGTCAAGCCGCGCAGCTGCGGGTCAAAGCGCCAGGCTTGCAACACCGCATTGGCCGAGTCGAAACCGACCACCGTTTGGGTTTGTACATCG
>CAMDXR010000120.1 GCA_945877725.1 Limnohabitans sp. Rim8 | reverse complement strand
CCAGCGCAACAAGTGCATGGATTCGGCCGAAATTTCTGCTGGCCCATACAGATAAGACGGCGTGGCGTACATCATCACTTGCATCATGCAAAGGGCGGCCACCGACAAGCGCCAAACCATGCGCCGTGCTTCCTGCCGTCGGGTTTCGTGGGCATGGGCATCGTTGGCGGGCAGGGCTTTGTAGCCCACACGCTGCACCGACTGCAGCCACTCCGAAGGCCGAGTTCGCGCTGGGGACCAAACAATCTGCCCCCGGTGGCTGGCCGAGCTGATTTGAACAGAGACCACGCCGGGCACCGACCTCAAAGCGTCTTCTAAAGTGATGGCACAAGCGGCACAATGCATCCCCTCGAACACCACACTCGAGCGCCAGCAACCGACTTCGGCTTTGTCGGGCAAGCTGAACGCAGACCATTCTTGCTGTGTATCGAGCAGCTGAAGCCGCTCGGCTTCTGGGTTTGGCCCTTGCGAAGACGCCGCCCGGGTTGCCGCCAAAGCTTCTGTGGCGGCCCTTGTATCACTGGACAGAGCGGGCAAAACATTGACTCGGGTCATGTTTTGAAGATACGACACAAGACCAAGACAAAGCTTGATTTACATCAAGCACACCCGCGTGAGGCTCTTTTAATCTGGGGTTTTTTAAATCCTTGAATGGAGCGCTTCATGTACAAACGCATTCTCGTGGCCACCGATGGGTCGACTTTGTCCAAAAAGGCCGTGGCCAGTGCCATTGAACTGGCGGCCACTTGCACTGCGGAACTGGTGGCCTTGAAAGTGGTGCCACGATATCCACAGACCTACTTTGAGGGCAGCATTCCCTTGTCGGCCGAGGAGATTTCGCGCGTTGAAACGCAATGGGCCGAAGCAGCGCAAGTGCAATTGGGTGCGGTTGAAAAGGCCGCCAAGGCCAAAGGTGTGGTCGTTAAAACAGTGACCGCTAAATCCGACGTGGTCTCTGACGCCATCATTGCTGCAGCCAAAAAACACAAGGCCGACCTGATTGTGATGGCCTCTCACGGTCGCAAGGGCATCAAACGCTTGCTGCTGGGCAGCGAAACACAGCAAGTGCTCACCCATACACACTTGCCGGTTTTGGTGCTGCGCTGAACGGGGCGAGGGGCAAATTTGCAGCCTGCAGCCGAATACTTTGCCTACTGGCCTACTGGCTTAGTGACACTTTGACGCGGTCTCGTTTCGGCTAACTCGTCAATCGGGTCACCGATTTTTAGGCTGTAAAAAGACCTTTGTATTGTTCGCGCAGCAGGTTTTTTTGCACTTTGCCCATGGTGTTGCGGGGCAACTCGGGCACCACAAAGCACTTTTTGGGAATCTTGAAGTTGGCCAATTTGGCCTTGAGTTCGCCCAGCACGGCATCGGCCTGCAAGGCGCTGCCGGATTTGAGAATCACCACGGCCACGCCCACCTCGCCAAAGTCAGGGTGCGACACGCCGACCACGGCGCTTTCGGCCACCCCTGGCATGTCGTTGATGTAGCCCTCGATTTCGGCCGGATAAACGTTGTAGCCGCCGCTGATGATCAGGTCTTTGCTGCGGCCCACGATGGTCACATAACCTCGTTCGTCTACTTTGCCGACATCGCCTGTCTTGAAAAAACCATCCGAGGTGAACTCTTCGGCTGTTTTTTCGGGCATGCGCCAGTAGCCTTTGAACACATTTGGCCCTTGCACTTGTATGCCGCCAATCTCGCCCACGGCCATGTCTTTGCCGTCGTCGCCTCGCACCCGCAAGCGCACGCCGGGCAAGGGAAAGCCCACGGTGCCTCCTCGGCGCTCTGACTGTTTGGCATAACGCGTGTCGGCGCGGTAAGGGTTAGAGGTCAGCATGGCGGTTTCACTCATGCCGTAGCGTTCCAAAATGGTGTGCCCGGTGCGGGTTTGCCATTCGCTGAAGGTCTCGATCAGCAAAGGGGCCGAGCCTGCAATGAACAAGCGCATGTTTTTGGCGGCTTGCTGGGTGAGTGACGGTTCGGCCAACATGCGCACATACAAAGTAGGCACGCCCATGAACACCGTGGCGTCGGCCATGCGGGCAATCACGCGTTTGGGCTCAAAGCGGGACATCCAGACCATCTTGCTGCCATTGATCAAGGCGCCATGAATGGCTACAAACAGACCATGCACATGGAAGATGGGCAAGGCATGAATCAGCACATCGTTCTTTTTCCAGCCCCAATAGTCCTTGAGGGTCAGGGCATTGCTGAGCAGGTTGCCGTGCGTCAGCATGGCCCCTTTGCTGCGACCCGTGGTGCCGCTGGTGTACAAAATAGCCGCCAAATCGTCGGCTTGACGCTCCACAGGCGTGTTTTGGTCGCTGTGATGCGCTGCCCGATCGAGCAAGCTGCCGGTGCGGTCGTCGTTCAAGGTGAACACATGCCGGGTTCCGGCCTTGAAAGCAATTTTGCTGACCCAGCCAAAATTGGCACTGCTGCACACCACCACAGCCGGTTCGGCGTTGCCAATGAAGTAGTCAATTTCGGCACTTTGGTAGGCCGTGTTCAAGGGCAAGAAAACACAGCCCGCCCGTAAAGTGGCCAGATAAAGCACCATGGCCTCAACCGATTTTTCGACCTGCACGGCAATTCGGCTGCCCTCGGGCAATTCCAACGAAGCGAGCAGGTTGGCCACCATGGCGGTGGCCCGATCCAGGTCTTGCCAGCTGTATTGCAATCCGTCATCAGTTTCGACCGCAACCGCATTCAAGTCGGCAGGAAAGGCAGCCCTCAGGGCACAGAATAGGTTGTGGTTGCTCATGGCATGTGAAACGAAAACAGTTCAAACAAGGCTCAAATAACGGACAGGGCCTGCCCCAGTAGGCCCTTTTGCGTTAACGCGGGTCAGTCCAATTTGGCACCGGAGGACTTGACGACCTGGGCCCATTTGGTCAGCTCTTTTTTGATAAAGGCCTCAAACTGGGTGGTGGTCAGGTTAGGGAACTCAGCGCCCTGAGAGGCCCAAACCGCTTTGGCTTCATCGGTTTGGCACGCACGGCGAATTTCTTCAATGGCCCGCCCCTGGGCATCGGCAGGCGTGCCTTTGGGAGCCCAAACCCCATACCAAGTGGACACGGTGTAGTCTGGCAAACCCAGTTCGGCGGAGCAAGGCACGTCCGGAAAAGCGGCATTGCGCTTGGCACCTGAGACCATCAGGGCCTTGATGCGACCGCCCTTGATGTGCGCGGCCGATGAGCCCAGGCCATCGAACATCATGTCCACGTTGCCTGCAATCAAGTCTTGCAAGGCTGGCCCCGCACCACGGTAAGGAATGTGGGTGATGAAGGTTTGGGTCTGTAACTTGAACAACTCGCCAGCCAAATGGTGCGAGGTGCCGCCACCCGCCGAACCATAGTTCAAACGTCCGGGGTTCTTTTTGACCATGTCAATGAAGGCTTTGAAATCGGCCGCCGTGACCTTTTTGGGGTTGACCACCAGAACCTGGGGCACGTTGGCGACCAAAATCAATGGGATCAGATCCCGTTCCAAGTCGTAGTCCAACTTGGGGTACATGCTGGGGGCAATGGTGTGGTGCACGGCTCCCATGAACAAGTTGTAGCCATCGGGGGCCGATTTGGCGGCGACGCCTGCGCCCAAAGTGCCCCCGGCACCGCCACGGTTGTCAATGATGAGTTGCTTGCCCGTGAGCTTGGAGAATTGAGCGGACATGGGCCGCGCAAAAGCGTCTGTACCGCCACCCGCCGGAAACGGCACGACCATGGTCACAGGTTTGGTGGGCCAGCTGCTTTGGGCTTGCGCCCACAAGGGCAAACCACTCGACAAAGCCGCCAAACCCTTCAAGAAGTCGCGGCGTTGCTGCGCATTGAACTGAACAGTCATGAAATGTCTCCTCGTTTTGTTAGTTGCGCATCATAAAGTCAGATGCCCTAAAACGCATCCATTTAAGGTAAAAGCCAGCGTTCAGAACCGAGCTAGTCCAACAATCGGATAGACGTTATCGCACGTTTTGGCTGAGGGTTATGGTTTGGACTTCGGTTAGGCCGGCTCACTTGAGGAGAAGTGACTTTCTGGCTTGAAACTCTTCTTCACTCAATACGCCCTTGTCTCGAAGATTAGCGAGCTTTTCCAGTTCGTCTGCCACTAGTTGTGAGGAACCGGTACGTTGTCCTGACGCTTCAACAGATGCCCCAAGAGTCTGAGCGGACTTGAGTGCTTCTATATGTTGATCCTGATCTTCACGCCGAATCCGTGTCTTTCTCGCTTCCTCGACAAGGTTTGACTTGGTAATTAGAACTATCAGTCCAACAAGTGGAGAGAGCAAAGCCGAAAGCAGGAAGTAGTCTAAGGCTAGACGTCCACGTGAACTTGCAATGTAGGCCACTACGCCAGAGAAAATTAGCCAGCCAAGAAATAACTCCATCTGATGCCTCAAGCAGTAGTTGTTGAATAGGTTCCGGGCATTCTAGACACTAACCACGCGTCGCACGTGGACTTATTACGCTAACGTATCGTAGACCACCAAACCCGGTGGATACATCCGGGCGCAGTCGATACATCTTGTGGTTGAAATGGCTGCAAGCTGCTTGCGCCTTGGCTTACAGATTTATATACTGGGTTTAACCCTGACGCATGGGTGTCAGGGCAATTTCTGCCTCGGCTTCAGGCAGTTCGCCGCCGAGTCCAGACCAGCATCGCCACACCGCCCAGCATCATGGGCACGCAAAGCCACTGCCCCATGCTCATGCCCAGGCTGAGTAAGCCCAAATGGGCATCAGGTTCGCGGAAAAATTCGGCCACGAACCTGAAAAAACCATAACCCAGCAAAAATGCCCCCGAAACCTGGCCAGTGGGGCGGTCTTTGCGGGCAAACCACCACAACAAGACAAACAGAAGTACGCCTTCAAGCGCTATTTGATAAAGCTGCGAAGGGTGGCGGGGCAAATCACCTGCGCCCCGAAACACCATGGCCCAAGGGAGCGAAGGGTCGGCCACCCGCCCCCAAAGTTCGCCGTTGATGAAGTTGCCAATGCGCCCGGCCGCCAGCCCGGTGGGCACACAGGGCGCGACAAAGTCCATGACCTGTAAAAACGTCCGTTGTCGACTGCGGGCAAACCAGGCCATGGCCAAAATCACCCCCAGCAAACCCCCATGAAAACTCATGCCGCCCTGCCAGACTGCCAAAATTTCCATCGGGTTGGAGAGGTAATAAGCTGGCTTGTAAAACAGGCAATACCCCACACGCCCGCCCAAAATAACCCCCAAACCCCCCAAAAACAAGATGTCCTCAATGTCCCGTTTCTGCCATTGGGGCAAGTTTTTGAAGGGTGCATGGCCCAGACGCCCCACAGCCAAGACATAAAAGAGGCCAAAGGCCGCCATATAAGTCAGGCCATACCAATGAATGGCCAATGGGCCCAGTTGCAGGGCGACGGGGTCGATTTGAGGGTGAATCAGCATGCCGCGATTGTGCACCGACCCGAGCCTCCCGAGGCACACCGGGTCAAGCCGAGCCCCGTTAGAATGTGCCGACTTACTTTTGGGCTTTTCAAAGACACCTTCATGAGCGACAAAATCATCCCCATCACTCCCCTGACTCCGATCAACCGCCGCAGTGCGAACATCACCCAAGGCAAGTCCCGCGCGCCCAACCGCTCGATGTACTACGCCATGGGCTACGAAGAAGGCGATTTCGTCAAACCCATGGTCGGTGTAGCGAACGGTCACAGCACCATCACCCCTTGCAACAGTGGCTTGCAAAAGCTCGCCGATGCAGCCATTCAAGGCATCGAAGAGGCCGGTGGCAATGCCCAAGTGTTTGGCACCCCCACCATTTCTGATGGCATGGCCATGGGCACTGAAGGCATGAAGTTCTCGCTGGTCAGCCGCGAAGTGATCTCGGATTGCATCGAAACCTGCGTGCAAGGCCAGTGGATGGACGGCGTGCTGGTGGTGGGCGGCTGCGACAAAAACATGCCCGGCGGCATGATGGGCATGTTGCGTGCCAACGTTCCGGCCATTTATGTGTATGGCGGCACCATCTTGCCAGGCCGTTATCAGGGAAGAGACCTGAACATCGTCAGCGTGTTCGAAGCCGTGGGCGAAAACGCCGCAGGCAAACTGAGCGACTTTGACCTGAAGGAAATCGAAAAACGGGCCATTCCCGGCACCGGTTCTTGCGGCGGCATGTACACCGCCAACACCATGTCTTCGGCTTTTGAGGCGCTGGGCATGTCCCTGCCCTACTCGTCGACGATGGCCAATCCGCACGACGAAAAGCAAAATTCGGCCAAAGAATCGGCCAAAGTGCTGATTGAGGCCATCAAAAACGACCTCAAACCGCGTGACATCGTCACCAAAAAAGCGATTGAAAACGCTGTGGCCGTGATCATGGCCACCGGGGGTTCGACCAACGCGGTGCTGCACTTTTTGGCCATTGCCCACACCGCAGGCGTGGACTGGTCAATTGACGACTTCGAGCGCATGCGCAAAAAGATCCCCGTGATCTGCGACTTGAAGCCCAGCGGCAAGTATTTAGCGGTCGATTTGCACCAGGCAGGCGGCATTCCGCAGGTCATGAAAGTGTTGCTGAAAGCCGGTTTGTTGCATGGCGACTGCATGACCATCAACGGCAAAACCATTGCCGAAAACCTGAAAGATGTGCCCGACGTACCGCGCGCCGACCAGGATGTGATTCGCCCGATCGACAAGCCCATGTACGCCGAGGGCCACTTGGCTATTTTGAAAGGCAACCTGTCCCCAGAAGGTGCAGTGGCCAAAATCACGGGCTTGAAAAACCCAGTCATCACCGGCCCTGCACGCGTGTTTGACGACGAGCAATCGGCCTTGGAAGCCATCTTGGCCGGCAAAATCAAGGCCGGTGATGTGATGGTTTTGCGCTATTTGGGACCCAAGGGTGGCCCCGGCATGCCCGAAATGTTGGCCCCCACGGGTGCCTTGATCGGTGCGGGCCTGGGCGAGAGCGTCGGCTTGATCACCGATGGCCGTTTCTCTGGCGGCACATGGGGCATGGTAGTGGGTCACGTTGCCCCGGAAGCTGCGGCCGGTGGCACCATCGCTTTTGTCAACGAAGGCGACAGCATCACCATTGACGCCACCACCTTGGTCTTGGAGCTCAATGTTCCTGAGGCGGAACTGGCCAAACGCCGCGAGGGCTGGACCCCGCCCGCACCGCGTTACACCCGTGGTGTGCAGGCCAAGTTTGCTTTCAATGCGTCCAGTGCCAGCAAAGGTGCGGTGCTCGACCTGTATTAAGGCTCTGCCGCTTAATCAACCCACATCGCCAAGCAAACGAAATCATCGTTTGCCTGGCCCAGTAAAAAGCCGCTTAAAAGCGGCTTTTTGCTTGTGGCTTTGGGCCAAAGTTGAGTTCTGACCCGCTTTGGCAACCTGGCAAGACGTGCTGCCGGGAAAACGGTCGCGCCGAAACGGCGCACTCAAATGATTACAAACCGATGGCCGCAATCCCGGCTTTGGCAATCTGCGCGTCCTCTGGAGATTTGACGCCGCTCACCCCCACCGCCCCCAAGCAAACGCCGTCTTTCATGATCGGCACACCGCCTTCGAGCATGCCCTGGACCAGAGGGGCCGACAAAAAGGCGTAGCGCCCACCGTTGATGATGTCTTCGTATATTTTGGTTTCACGCTGACCCATGGCGGCCGTGTGGGCCTTGGCAGGGGCAATGTGCGATGACAGTGGCGCAGCCCCGTTCAGTCGCTGAAAGTGCAGCAAATGTCCACCGGCATCCACAATGGCGATGCTGACCGCCCAATTGTTTTTCTGGGCTTCAGCCTGAGCTGCTGCTGCAATGGCCTGGACATCGGACAATTCAAGGACGTTTTGGGTTTTCATGGTTTTGTTCTGGGTAAAAAATAAAACCGCAAGCATACACGGCCAAATCCCCTTCATTCCACTCTCAAAAGCAAAAGTGATTCACCCTGATAACCCCACGGCAGCTCGGATTTATGCAAGCTCTGGCAGCCTGACCCTACAATGGCATCGCCTTGATTTCAAGGCTTGAACAGGAGATACACATGAGCGACCTTCGCACCCTTAATTCTGCCGATTGGGGCCAAGTTGACCTCGCGGCACGTAACCGCGTACTGCGCAACACTTATTGGCTGCTCGCCCTGAGCCTTTTGCCCACCGTGCTGGGGGCCTGGATCGGCGTATCCACAGGCATTACCCAATCCCTTTCCGGGGGCGTGGGTCTGGTGGTTTTCTTGGCAGGCGCCTTTGGCTTCATGTTTGCCATCGAAAAGACCAAAAACTCGGCAGCGGGTGTGCCCGTTTTGCTGGCTTTCACTTTCTTCATGGGCCTCATGTTGTCCCGCATGATTGCCATGGTGTTGGGCTTTAAAAACGGCTCCGACCTGATCATGACCGCCTTTGCCGGTACGGCCGGTGTTTTCTTTGTCATGGCCAGCTTGGCCAGCACCATCAAGCGTGACATTTCTGGCATGTCCAAATGGCTGTTTGTGGGCGCATTGGCCATCATGATCGGTGGCATCGTCAACGTTTTTATCGGCTCCACCGTGGGCATGATGGTGATCTCGGTCATGGCCATCGGCATCTTCAGCGCCTACA
>CAMDXR010000119.1 GCA_945877725.1 Limnohabitans sp. Rim8 | reverse complement strand
GGGCGCGTGCCTACATCGGTTCACGCGGTCTGGGCAGTAAATACCTGATCAGCGAGGTTGACCCCAAAGTTGACCCCTTGTCAGCTGACAACAAAATCATTTGGGCCACAGGCCCGCTGACCGGCACCATGGCCTCCACCGGTGGCCGTTATACCGTGATCACCAAAGGGCCGCTCACCGGCGCCATTGCTTGCTCCAACTCGGGTGGTTACTGGGGTGCCGAGCTGAAAATGGCCGGCTGGGACATGATCATCTTTGAGGGTGCATCGGCCAAGCCGGTTTACTTGTACATCAACGATGACGAGGCCGAGTTGCGCGACGCTTCCCACTTGTGGGGGCAAAGTGTCTGGAAGACCGAAGAGGTCCTCAAGTCCAGCCTGCAAGACCCGTTGTTGCGTGTCTCCAGTATCGGTAAAGCCGGTGAAAACAAGGTTTTGTACGCTGCTGTGGTGAACGACCTGCACCGTGCCGCCGGTCGCTCCGGTGTGGGTGCGGTCATGGGCAGCAAAAACCTCAAGGCCATTGCCGTTCGCGGCACCAAGGGTGTGGGCAATATCCGCGACCCTAAGGCCTTCATGAAGGTGACCTTCGAGAAAAAGAAAATTTTGGCCGACAACGCCGTCACGGGTCAGGGGCTTCCCGCCTATGGCACTCAGGTGTTGATGAACGTGATCAACGAGATGGGGGCCTTGCCTACACGCAACCACCGCGATGTTCAGTTTGAAGGGGCCAAAGACATTTCTGCGGAAGCCATGGCCACACCGCGCGAAACCGATGGCAAAAAGCACTTGGTCACCAACCAGGCCTGCTTTGGTTGCACCATCGCTTGCGGCCGTATCAGTCGCATGGACGAAGGCCACTTTACGGTGCAAAACAAGCCCCAGTATTGGGGAGCCAACGGCGGCCTGGAATACGAAGCCGCTTGGGCGTTGGGTGCAGCCAATGGGGTCAAAGACCTCGAGGCATTGCAATATGCCAACCTGCTCTGCAACGAGGAAGGCTTTGACCCGATCAGCTTTGGAGCCACCGTGGGTGCGGTCATGGAACTCTATGAAATGGGAGTTCTGACGCAAGAGCAGTTGGGCATTGACGCCAAATTTGGTTCAGCCCAGGCCTTGGCGCACTTTGCTGAAATCACGGCCAAGGGCGAAGGCTTCGGCGTTGAAATTGGCCAAGGCTCCAAGCGTTTGACCGCCAAGTATGGTCACCCCGACTTGTCCATGAGCGTCAAGGGCCAAGAGTTTCCCGCCTACGATGGCCGCTCGATCCAAGGTATTGGCTTGGCTTACGCCACCAGCAACCGGGGTGCCTGCCACTTGCGCGGTTACACCATTGCTTCTGAAGTGCTGGGCATTCCTGTCAAAACCGATCCGCTTGAACACGAAGGCAAGCCTGAGTTGGTCAAGGCTTTCCAAGATGCTACAGCCGCTTTCGACTCGTCTGGCTTGTGCGTTTTCACCACCTTTGCTTGGGGCGTGGCCGATCTGGCACCGCAACTGCAAGCGGCATGTGATGACGAATACACCACCGAAGAGCTCGAAAAAATTGGCGAGCGCATCTGGAACATGGAACGCGAGTTCAACAACGCCGCTGGTTTTACCAAGGCCGATGACAACCTGCCCAAGCGCTTGTTGACCGAAGCCGCCAAAACCGGCCCGTCCAAAGGCAAGGTCAGCATGCTGCCCGAAATGTTGCCCAAGTACTATGCCGCTCGCGGCTGGGACACCGAAGGTCGTCCAACCGCAGAGACCAAGGCGCGTCTGGGTCTTTGATTGCCAAGCCTCGTGCCTTGCGGAACACCATTTCGGCGGGTCTGCAGGGCTTTGAGGATTGATTGAAATGTGCAGCGGCCTTCAGTGGCCGCTGCCTGCTTTTGGAGAACAACATGCACCACGTCATTTTGGGCGCAGGCCCTGCCGGCGTCATCGCCGCTGAAACCATCCGCAAAAATGCCCCTGCCGATGTCATTACCCTGATCGGGGACGAACCCGATGCGCCTTATTCGCGCATGGCGATTCCTTATCTGCTGATCGGCAATATCGACGAAAGTGGCACTTACTTGCGTAAAAGTGCCTCGCATTTTGACGATCTGCGCATTAAGCAAGTCAAATCCAAAGTCACGCGTGTGGATGCGGCAGGCAAGACGCTGCAATTGGACGATGGCGGTTCTATCAGTTTTGACAAATTACTGATCGCGACGGGCTCACACCCGGTACGCCCGCCCATTGAAGGCATCGACCTGCCCGGCGTACACCCTTGCTGGACGCTGGAAGATGCCCGAGCCATTCAGGCACTGGCGAAGCCGGGTGCGAGGGTTTTGCAAATGGGCGCGGGTTTCATTGGCTGCATCATCATGGAGGCATTGGCTGCTCGAGGGGTCAAGCTGAGCGTGGTCGAAATGGGGGACCGCATGGTGCCCCGCATGATGGGCCCAGTGGCTGGCGGCATGATCCGCGACTGGTGCCAAGCCAAAGGGGTGCAGGTGTTTACAGGAACCCGGGTTGAAGCGATCAGTTCAGCGTCTCAGTCAGGCGCTGAAAAAGGCTTGCTTGGCAAACTGGCTGCAGCCGTGGGTTTGGTTTCAGAAAAATCCGAGGGTGCACTCCAGGTCCGTTTGTCCAATGGGCAGACCGTTGAGGCCGACCTTGTCATCAGTGCCACAGGCGTGCGCCCTGCCATTGGCTTTTTGGAGGGCAGCGGCATCACTTGTTTGCAAGGCGTGCTGACCGATGAACATTTGCAAACCAATGTGCCGGGTATCTACGCCGCCGGAGATTGCGCCGAAGCCCTAGACCTGGTCAGTGGCAAAACCATTGTCAGTGCCATCCAGCCTAATGCGGCAGAGCAAGCAAGGGTGGCAGCCCTGAACATGGTGGGGCAAAAGACCAGCTTGAAAGGCGTGACGCAAATCAACGTGCTCGATACTTTGGGCCTGATTTCTACCAGTTTTGGCCTTTGGGAAGGTGTATCTGGCGGCCAAACGGCCGTGCTCACCGACCAAGCCGCAGGGCGTCACCTGAGTCTGCAATTCAAGGACGATGTGATGGTGGGTTGCAACAGCGTGGGCTGGACCGATCATGTGGGTGTGATGCGTGGCTTGGTCGAAGGCCAAGTTCATCTGGGGGATTGGAAAGACCGCTTGTTACATGACCCGACGCAATTGATGTCTGCCTATCTGGACTGTGCGCAAGGCCAGGGGCGCTGGAGTGGTGCGGCCGATGAAAGACGCCGTTGAACAAGACCCCTGCAAGCGCCTTGATGCAGGACTTTGGGTGAAAATCGCGGCATGAACATTACCTTCAAATTGTTTGCCACCCTGACCGATTATTTGCCTGCCGAGGCACGGCGCAGCAATCAGATCAGCATGGATGTGGCAGTTGATGCCAGCATCAGCCAGATCATTGAACCTTTTGGCATGCCGGCCAAACTGGTGCATTTGGTGTTGGTCAACGGCAAGTACATTGCCCCAGAACTGAGAGCCAGCACCACGCTGGTAGATGGCGATGTGTTGGCCATTTGGCCCCCGGTAGCCGGCGGCTGATCAGCTGCATGCAATCAAGCTACGCTGCGCGTTTTGAACGCGATATGGGCTGCACCGAGTCTGAGTGGTTAGGCTGGCTTCCGGCTGCCATGGGGCTGTGTCCGTGGCAACAAAGCCAGCAAACAGCGCAGGCCACGATTGGCGCGGGCACTTTGCAATTGTGCTGGCAGGTCATGCCGCCCCGCGTGATTGCCCTGATGCGCATGCCTGTTTTACGGGTCAATTTTGAGTTTCAGAATCTCAATGCCGACGAGCGCTACAGCTTCATGAGGCGTTTTGATTTGTACATGCAACGGGGTGGTGGCTAGCCCCATTGCAGGGCAGAGCCCGAAAACCGTGTCAATGGGCCCACAGGGCGCTGACGGTTTTGAGCCCTAAAAGCGTGAGCGCCAAGGACCCGAAAAGGTGCAGACCCGCCGTGCCAGCCGCCAGGGCAAAACGGTTTTGTTGCAACATCAGAACCACTTCTGCCGAAAAGCTTGAAAAGGTGGTCAGAGCGCCCAAAAATCCGGTGACCAAGGCCATGCGCCAGACCGGGTCGAGTTCTGGCAGTTGCTGGAACACGCCCACACAAACCCCCACCAAGTAGCCGCCGATCAGGTTGGCGGCCAGAGTACCCCACGGAAGCAAGCCAGCACTGGCGGGTACGGGATTCAGCCACAAGCCCAATTGCCAGCGCGAAAGGGCTCCAATGCAAGCGCCGATGCAAATCGCAATGACTGTGAGCATGGTGAGGTTTCTCCTGGCTTCGGTTTATCGGCCCTTAAAACGGTGGGCCCTCTTCAACTGTCGCGGTGGCGCTGTTCTCGACGGTCGAATTCACCACCGTGCGCGTTGGCTTGGCCGGGGCCTGATCGGCCGCAGCGGCGCCCAGTTCCATTTCGCCACCGAGTGCGTCTATCAGGCTGTCGATGAGTGGCCCCAGCAAACCTGTGGACAGGGCCACGTCGGCATCAAAGCGGTCTTCCTTTTTGTCGGTGTCGGATTCGTCCATGACCCCATCGAGGTATTGAACTTTTTTGAGTTGCAATGTTTCGGTCAGTACAAAAGCCACCCGGCCGTCCCAGCTCAGGGCCAATTGGGTCGGTAATTTGCCCTCCATTACATGCTTGCGCACATCGTCGTTGGCCAAGTGATGCCGGGTAAACCGCACGCTGGCAGCGTCTTCGCCGGTGGATTTGAGTACGGTTTCCCGCTCCACTGTCAGGTCGGATGGCCACTCGTCGGGGGTCGGGGCCAGCAGCCATTGGGTCATGGCCGCTTGCGCAGAAGTAAGCGTCTGGATCAGCGCGACGGACAAACCGCCCATCACATTCATGAGTGCCGACATGACTTCGTCGGCTTTGCCTTGACTGCCCGCATTCAGGATCAAACGGCGATTTTCCAGGTCCATCCAAACAAGGACTGTGGATTGACGCGCAAACGCCTGTGGCAGCAAAGACAACAATACGTCGTCCATCATGTCGCGCTTTTCCTTTTTGCCCGGTTTGCGGCCAGTGGCGGCTTCGATCTGGGCAATGCGTTCGTCCGCTTTACGGCGCACCACATTCCCAGGCACGGCCTTGGATTCAATCATCAGCTTCAAGATCCACTGACCCGCCACGGACTCCACCAATGGGCCATGTTCTTCACCACGGGGCGGAACCCAGCCGATCGACTTTTCTTGGCTAGCCCCACACTCGACAAATTGCACTGGCTCCAAAGCCGCTTGAACATCGGCCAAGTTGGGCGCAAAGCCCTCGCCGATCCGGTAAACCATCACATTTTTGAACACAGCATTCCTTATCGTCCCAAACGAACAACCCGTCATTTCGGGACGGGTTGAATCATAGAGGATGAAACGTCCGGAAAAATCAGAGTTTCATTTGGCTGGGCAACCAGGTGACGATGCCCGGAACAAAGTAAATCAGCAACACCGCGCCCACCATCAGGAAAAACATGGGCATGGACACGCGGGCGATGTAGGGCAGTTGCTTGCCTGTCATGCCTTGCAATACAAAAAGGTTGAAGCCTACGGGAGGCGTGATCTGCGCCATCTCGACGACCAACACTATGAAAATTCCAAACCAGATCGGGTCGATACCGGCTTTTTGTACCGTTGGCATCAACACGCCCATGGTCAGCACCACCATCGATATGCCGTCCAGAAAGCAGCCCAAGATGATGAAGAACAGCATCAAGGCCATGATGAGTGCGAAAGGGCTGAGACCCAGCCCCCCGATCCATTCGGCCAGGTGGCGCGGCAGTCCTATGTAACCCATGGACAAGGTTAGAAAAGCAGCGCCTGCCAGAATCAGGGCGATCATGCAGTACAGGCGGGTTGCCCCCATCAAGGCATCCTTGAAGACGCCCCAACTCATGGAGCCCTGCAAGCTTGATAAGACCAGGGCGCCGAGTACCCCCACCGCGGCAGCTTCTGTTGCGGTGGCAAATCCTGTGTAAATGGATCCCAGCACAGCAACGATCAGCAAAACCACCGGAATCAGGCTGCTGGACGCATTCAACTTTTGAATGAAACTCATGGGGGCATCACGCGGCGGAATTTGGTCCGGGTGGCGCAGTGACCAAAAAATGATGTAGCCCGAAAAAAGTCCGGCCAATAAGATGCCAGGCAAAACCCCGGCGATGAAAAGTTGGGCAATTGAGACATCTGCCGCCACGCCGTACACAATCATGATGATCGAAGGCGGGATCAACAGGCCCAAGGTGCCGGAGCCAGAAAGGGTGCCGATCACCATGTCTTCCGGGTAACCCCGTTTTTGCAGTTCGGGCAAGGTCATCTTGCCAATCGTGGCGCAGGTGGCGGCGCTCGATCCGGACACGGCGGCAAAGATCGCGCAACCCACCACGTTGGTGTGCAGCAGACGCCCAGGCAGCGATTGCATCCACGGAGCCAAGCCCTTGAACATGTCTTGGCTCAGCCGCGTTCTGAACAGGATTTCACCCATCCAGATGAACAGGGGCAGGGCGGTGAGTGTCCAGCTTGAGGCAGATCCCCAGATGGTCACTGCCATGGCATCGCCTGCAGGGCGGGCAGAAAACATTTGCATGCCGACCCAAGCGACCCCCGAGAGGGTCAGTCCGATCCAGACCCCACTGCCCAATATTAGAAACAAGGTCAGGACCAGCAGCCCCGTGATCATCAAATCGTTCATCTGAGGTTATTCGTTGCGCAGCAACTCGCCGCTTTCAGTTGAGATTCTTTGACCTCGAATTTCAAGCAACAGTTCATCGACAAAGGCCAGGGCGAAAATAACCGTGCCCAAGGCCATGGCCAACTGTGGAATCCACAACGGGGTGGCATCGTTACCGGTTGAGATGTCATTGAACTCGATGGATTGCCAAACCAGGCGGCAGCTGTAAAAAGCAAAAAGACAGGCCAAAAGACTGGCCAGCAGCAGACTGAAAATTTCCATTGCGCGACGTGAGCCGCCCTTAAACAAACCCAGTATCAGGGTGACCCGAATGTGTTCGCCCCGTTTGAGGGTATGGGCCAGTGCCAGAAATCCTGCACCGGCCATGAGGTAACCGGCATAAGCATCCGTGCCGGGCACATGAAATTGAAGCTGTCGGCTCAGAACCGAGAGCAGCACCATGCAAAGCAGGCCGAACATGCAAAGTGCCGCCAGGGCGGCGGCACTTGCATACAGGGCATTCAGCAGTCGTCGCATGGGCTCAGCGATTGAATGCGTCAACGATGGCCTTACCTTCAGCCCCCGACTTTTCCAGCCATTCTTTCATGATGGTATCCCCCACCTTTTTCATGTCTGCTTTGAGTTGGGCAGAAGGCGGTGCGATGTTCATGCCGTTGGCTTTGAGCGTTTCGAGGGTGGTGGTGTTGACCTTTCTGGACTCGGTCCAACCTCGGGTCTCGGCGTCTGCAGCGGCCTTCAGCAATGCGTCTTGAGTGGCTTTGTCCAGGGCATCAAAGGCTTTTTTGTTGGCAATAACCGCGTTCTTGGGCAACCAAGCTTGTACGTCGTAGTAATACTTCAGGTGCTCGTAAAGCTTGCTGTCCACACCCGTGGCACCCGATGTCATGGTGGACTCGACCACGCCGGTGGCCAACGCTTGTGAAAACTCAGCGGCTTGAACGGTCACGGGTTGTGCGCCGACCAGTTCTGCGATCTTGGCTGTTGTGGGGCTGTAAGCGCGCCACTTGATGCCTTTCAGGTCGGCCGCGCTGTTGATGGGCTTTTTGCTGTAAATACCTTGGGGAGGCCAGGCCACCGAATACAAAAGCAGCATGCCTTGCTCGGCCAGTTTTTTCTCTAGCAACGGCTTTTGAGCCTTGTAGAGCTTCATGGATTCGTCGTAACTGTCGGCCAGAAAGGGCAGACCATCCGCACCAAAGGGTTGCCATTCGTTTTGGAAGTTGACCAGCAAAATTTCACCCAATTGGGCCTGACCGCCTTGAACGGCGCGCTTGATTTCGGGGGCCTTGAAGAGGGAGGCGTTGGCGTGCAATGTGATCTTGAGCTTGCCTGCAGTGGCTTTGTCCACATCGGCCGCGAATTGGGCCATGTTCACAGAGTGAAAGTTGGTGGCCGGGTAAGCGGCCGGAAGGTCCCATTTGGTCTGGGCGGTGGCCAAGCTGGACACGGCTAACAAGCCAGTCAACAGGCAAAGATGAAGGGCGCGACGTTGCATGAAAACTCCTGTGAAGGTGGGTGGTGAGCGGTCAACCATGCAGTGAAGCTTGCGTGCTGGTTTTGCGCCCGCATGGGTTCAATCTGCAATCTTGGACTGTAGGCAAGTTGGTGGTGATACGTGATCGGTATTTTCCCTTAATGTCAACAATTTGTTGGCAAATCGTTTTGATCGGGACTAGACTTGGCCTTGAATTTGATTAATTGAGAACCACGTCTTCATGTCGCGAAAAACACCCACGCCCTCTCTGGTTGCACCTACAACTTCAACTTCAAAGCTGATTGTTTCGTCAGCGCACCTGATCTCTGCGGACAGCGCCGAGATGAGCGAATTTGAGTTTGGTCTGATCGTGGCGGGTAATGCGTTTCACCGCTGGATCATTCATTGCATGGCTGCGGCGGGTTTGAAAGACCTGACGCCTCTGGATGTGCTGGTGCTGCACCACGTTACGCACCGGGCACGCGACAAACGCCTGGCCGA
>CAMDXR010000118.1 GCA_945877725.1 Limnohabitans sp. Rim8 | reverse complement strand
GGCAGCGCCACCCTGGCCGGCCTGGCCGGGGCGTTGTGGGCCGCATTCAAAGGCGCGGTTTTTCCATCGGTGGCTTCGGTAGCCATGTCGGTGGATGCTTTGTTGGTGATATTGCTGGGCGGCGTGCACCAACTTTGGGGTGCCGCAGTGGGCAGTGCGCTGTTGGTTTGGGGCGGTGCTGAGTTAGGTCAGGGCATGGACTACTGGCGGGGCCTGCTCGGTCTGGTCATCATGATGGTCATGGTGTTGGCCCCCAGCGGGGTGTTGGGCGCTTGGCAACAAATCGGGGCACGCAGGCGCCTGAGCCAAGACACCGGGCCAGACACCGTTCTGCGCAACCGTGCGGCCCAAGACGAAGAGCGTCCAACATGAACGCTATCCAGCCAACTGAGCCCATGAAGCGCCAAGACACGGCCCCGATACAGCCAGCCTTGCAAGTGCGGGGGCTGACCAAGTATTTTGGCGGTGTTCACGCGCTGGATGGGGTCAGTTTTGAGGTTTTGGCCGGGCAGTGCGTGGCCTTGATTGGCCCCAACGGCGCCGGTAAATCCACTTGCTTTGCCTGTTTGGCGGGGCAACATGCGCCCACTGCCGGGCAGGTGGTTTGGCAGGGCCAGTCTTTGCTGGGGCTAAAGCCTGCGGCCCGGCAGCAAGGGGGGGTGGCCCGCACTTTCCAAGTAGCCCAAACCTTTGAGGCACTGACGGTGTTGCAAAACATCCAGTTGGTGCTGCGCGATGCGACCGCACTGTCTTGGTGGGACCGTCTGGACCAGCGCGAAAGGGCGCGGGCGGGGCAATTGGCCGAACAAGTGGGCTTGCAAAGTTTGGCGCAGGTCACGGCGGCAAACTTGCCTTATGGGGCCAAAAAACGCTTGGAGCTGGCCATGGCCCTGGCGGGCTTGTCCGCCTCTGGGCCCTCGCTTTTGTTGCTGGACGAACCCGCTGCCGGACTGGCGCAAAGTGAGCGTGCCGACATGATGGCCTTGGTCAGGCAAGTCGCATCACAGGGGGTCACGGTGCTGTACACCGAACACAACATGGATGCCGTTTTTGGTGTGGCCGATCGGGTGCTGGTGTTGATGCAGGGCCGTTTGGTGGCCGATGGTTTGCCCGAACAGGTGGCAAAAGACCCGTTGGTGTTGCAAAACTATTTGGGCATGGACTTCAAGGCGAAGCGGTCAGGGTCGGACAACACCGCGTTTGAAGGCGTATTGCCTGGGGTGCCAAGCCTGCAAGTTGGCGTGCAAGACGACAAGATCACTGTTGACGCCAAAGTTGCGGTCATTCCATCCGTTTCGAGGGTTACTTTGTCTGAAGACCGGCTCATGGTTAGCCAACTCAACGCTTGGTACGGTCAGGCACAAGCCCTGTTCGATGTTTCCTTGCAGGTCAACCCCGGCGAAATGGTGGTGCTGCAGGGCCTGAACGGGGCGGGCAAATCCAGTTTGTTGCAGGCCTTGATCGGCGTGGGGCCGAGGGTCACGGGGCGGGTAGATTGGTCGGGTCAGCGCATGTCAGGCTGGCCTGCGCACCAGAGGGCGCAAGCGGGGTTGGGCTTTGTGGCCGAAGACCGGCGCTTGTTTACCGGGCTTTCCGTGCGCGAAAACCTCTGGATTGCGGCGCGTGGGCCTACGCGGGCGGTCATGCAGCAGCAGTTTGAGCGTGTCTTGACGCTGTTTCCCGTGTTGGGGCAAATGCTGAGCCGACCCGCCAGCCAAATGAGTGGCGGCGAACAGCAAATGCTGGCCATTGCCCGTACTTTGATGACACGTCCCAGGCTGCTTTTGCTGGACGAGCCTTGTGAGGGCATTGCCCCGGTCTTGGTACAGGCCCTGCGCCAAGCGCTGTTGCAACTGAGGCATGAGGGCATGAGCTTGCTGGTGGCCGAGCAAAATAACATCTTGGCCGTGCATGCCGACCTGGTTTTGCAAATGGTCAGTGGCCGCCTCGAAGCATCACTTACACTGATCCCAAAAACAGAGCCCGGGATGCCCGGAGACACATTGCCATGATCATCACCAGCCTGCTCGACACCGATCTGTACAAATTCACCATGATGCAGGTCGTGCTGCACCAATTTCCGGGTGCGCAGGTTGAGTACAGATTCAAATGCCGCAATCCCGGCGTGGTGCTGGCCCCCTTTGTGAACGAAATCCGCCAAGAAATCCGATCCCTTTGCAGCCTGAGCTTCAAAGAGGGCGAGTTGCAGTACCTGCGTTCGTTCCGATTCATCAAAAGTGATTTTGTTGATTTTTTGGACTTATTTCGACTAAACGAAAAGTACATTCATGTCACGGCCCTGCCCACGGGAGAGATTGACATCACCATTCAGGGCCCTTGGCTGCACACCATTTTGTTTGAGATTCCGGTGTTGGCCATCGTCAACGAGGTTTACTTTCGCAACACGCAGAAAGTGCCTGACCTGATGGAAGGCCGACGTCGACTGGACGCAAAAATTGCTAATTTGCAATTGCCTGGGCTTGAAACCCTCAAAATTGCCGATTACGGCACGCGCCGACGATTCTCCAGAGCTTGGCATGAGGAAGTATTGCGCGTCTTGGCCGCCCGTTTGGGCACAGGCCCCTCGGGGCAGTTTGCCGGAACCAGCAACGTCTATTACGCTTATTTGCTGGGCTTGACCCCGCTGGGCACCATGGCCCACGAGTATTTGCAGGCTTGCCAGGCGTTGGGGCCGCGTTTGCGCGACAGCCAGACCTTTGCCTTCGAGTCATGGGCCAAAGAATACCGGGGTGATCTGGGCATTGCCCTGAGTGATGTGTATGGCTTCAATGCCTTTTTGCGCGACTTTGACCTTTATTTTTGCAAGCTATTTGACGGTGCACGCCATGACAGCGGTGACCCCTTCAGTTGGGGTGAACGCATGATCGGGCATTACCAAACGAACCGGGTCGACCCGAAAACCAAAACACTGATTTTCAGCGACAGCCTGACCATTCCCCGCACCATCGAGTTGTTTGAGCAGTTCCGGGGGCGTTGCCAATTGGCCTTTGGCATTGGCACCAACTTGACCAATGACTTGGCCTACGAGCCTTTGCAAATTGTCATCAAAATGACGCGCTGCAACGGCCAGCCGGTGGCCAAACTTTCGGATACGCCCGGCAAAGGCATGTGCGACGACGAGAAATACCTGGCTTATCTGAGTCAAGTTTTTGAAATTGAGCCCGGAGCTTAAATCAAGGCAGCGCACTGAAATAACAATACGGTTGAAATAGGAGATGAAGATCATGAAGAGATTGGGAATTCGACGGACGTCGTGGCTGGCCTTGCCACTGATGCTGACCATGTCAGGGGTCGCCACTGCGGCTGATCTGGATGGCGCGCAACTGTCCGGGATTTGGGGCGTGCCCTTTGCCGGTATTTTGTTGTCGATTGCCCTGATGCCTTTGCTGTTGCCGCATTTCTGGCACCACCATTACGGCAAGGTGGCTGCGGCTTGGGGCTTGGCTTTTTTAGTGCCGTTTGCCTTGGTCTTTGGTCCGTCCGCGGCGGGTGTCAGCACGGTGCACGCCCTGTTTGCTGAATACATTCCTTTCATCATCTTGCTCACCGCGTTGTTTACGGTTTCGGGGGGCATTTTTATCCGTGGCAACCTGCACGGCAGCCCTGGCTTGAACACGGCTATTTTGGCCATTGGTGCTGTGTTGGCCAGTTTCATGGGCACCACCGGGGCCTCTATGCTCTTGATTCGGCCCTTGATCCGTGCCAACGACAACCGCAAACATGTGGCCCATGTGGTGGTGTTCTTCATTTTCATCGTCTCCAACGTGGGCGGCTCGCTCACACCGTTGGGCGATCCGCCGCTTTTTCTGGGTTTCCTGAAAGGGGTTGATTTCTTCTGGACCGTGAAAAATATCTTCCCCGAAACCTTGTTCATGTTGGCCAGTTTGCTGGTGATTTTTTACGCTTTAGATTCGTGGTTCTACCACCGCCGTGAAGACTTGTTGCCGCAAGATCCAACCCCCGACTCAAAAGCCATTGGTTTTGATGGTTCTGTCAATTTTCTCTTGTTGCTTGCGGTGGTCGGCTTGGTCTTGATGAGCGGCTTTTGGAAGTCATCAGTGGTTTTCAACATCTATGGCACCGAAGTCGGTCTGCCCGGTGTGCTGCGCGACCTGGGGCTGATTTTGGTGACCTTGTTGTCGCTCAAAATTACCCCGGCCAAGGTGCACGACGACAACCAGTTTGGCTGGGGTCCTATGCAAGAAGTGGCCAAGTTGTTTGCGGGTATTTTCCTCACCATCATCCCCGTGATTGCCATGCTCAAAGCCGGTGTCAACGGGCCTTTTGGAGCGGTTGTTGCGGCGGTAACACACCCTGACGGCAGCCCCAACGTGATGATGTATTTCTGGATCACGGGTTTGCTGAGTTCATTCTTAGACAACGCGCCCACTTACTTGGTGTTTTTCAACACCGCTGGGGGTGACCCGCAGGTGCTCATGACGACTTTGGCACCGACTCTGGCGGCCATCTCTGCGGGGGCTGTGTTCATGGGGGCCAACAGTTACATCGGCAATGCGCCTAATTTGATGGTCAAAGCCATTGCGGAAGACCGTGGCGTCAAGATGCCCAGCTTCTTTGGTTACATGTTGTGGTCGGGCGGCATTTTGGTGCCCCTGTTTGTTGTGATGAGTTTTATCTGGTTCAAGTAATGTCTAAATCTTCTATTTTGGTGGCGCGCGCTATTTTCCCCGAGGTCCTGCAAACTTTGTCGCAGGTGTTTGAAGTCGAAAGCAACCAGGCCGATGAAGTCTGGTCTGCCGCCGAGTTGACCCGCCGCATGCAGGGCAAGCAGGGCGCTTTGACCACCGGGAGCGAGCGCATCGATGCGGCGCTGCTGCAAGCCAACCCGCAGCTCAAAATGGTGGCCAACATGGCCGTGGGCTTCAATAATTTTGATGTGCCCGCCATGACGGCTGCAGGTGTTTTGGCCAGCAATACGCCGGATGTACTGACTGAGACCACGGCCGATTTTGGCTTTGCCCTGCTCATGGCCACGGCCCGCCGCATCAGTGAAAGCGAACATTATTTGCGCGCTGGCCATTGGACCAAATGGAGCTACGACATGTTTGCAGGCGCTGAAGTGCATGGCTCCAAGCTGGGCATTTTGGGCATGGGCCGCATCGGTCAGGGCATTGCCCGCCGCGCCGCGCATGGTTTTGGCATGGAGGTCATGTATCACAACCGCAGCCGCCTGAGCGCCGATCTAGAAGCCGAATGCAAAGCCCGTTACGTCAGCAAAGAAGAACTGCTGACCACCGCCGACCATGTGATGTTGGTGGTGCCTTACAGCGCCGCATCGCACCACACCATCGGCGCGGCCGAGTTGGCCATGATGCAACCCACCGCCACCTTGGTCAACATTGCGCGCGGCGGCATTGTGGACGATGCAGCCTTGGCCAAAGCCTTGGCGGCAGGACAAATTGCCGCGGCGGGTTTGGACGTTTTTGAAGGCGAACCCCAAGTCCATCCGGATTTATTGAAGGTGCCCAATGTGGTTCTGACGCCCCACATTGCCAGCGCCACCATCAAAACCCGCAAGGCCATGGCCCAGTTGGCTGCCGATAACCTGATCGCTTTCTTCTCTAATGGCCAGGCACTGACCCCTTTGAACAGCCTGCCAGGCGCTGCCGCATGAGCGATGTTTTGTTGTGGGGGCTGTTGGCCGTCAACGTCTTGGTGTTGGCGGTCTTGCTGCTCAAGTTGAAGGCTGCGCCCGATCGCAGTGCCGAGCAGGCCGCCCGACAAGAGCAGTTGTTTGTGGCCCTGCAGGGCCAGACTGAGCGTTTGGAGCGTGAATTGCGCACCGAAATCAACCAGTCCGGTGTGCAGGGGCGGCAAGAGTCCATGCAGACCTTGACGCTGTTTCAGCAATCTTTGCTGCAACAAAGCGCCGAAGCCACCCGCACGCAAAACCAGCAAATCGATGCGCTGGCCCAGCAACTGAGTCTGCTGCAAAAGAATCTGACCGACAGTTTGGCTCAGCAGGTGCAAGCCTTGTCTGAAGCCAATGCCCGACGCCTTTCCGAGATGCGCGGCACCCTAGAGGCGCAATTGGCCCAATTGCAGCAAAGCAATGCCGCCAAGCTCGATGAGATGCGCCAGACCGTGGACGAAAAATTACAGGCCACGCTGCAAGCCCGTTTGGGCGAAAGCTTCAAACAAGTCGCCGAGCGTCTCGAGCAGGTGCACAAGGGCCTGGGCGAAATGCACCACCTGGCGCAGGGCGTGGGTGACCTGAAGCATTTGCTGACCAACGTTAAAACCCGGGGCATGTTTGGTGAGGCGCAACTTGCCTCCTTGCTGGAGCAGGTGCTGACGCCTGAGCAATATGCCGTGCAGGTGGCCACCCGGCCAGGTGACAAACACCGGGTGGACTTTGCCATTCGCCTGCCCGGAAGATCCGACAGCGGCGAGCCGGTGTGGCTGCCCATTGATGCCAAGTTCCCCAACGAAGATTACGAGCGCTTGTTGGAGGCCCAAGGCCGTGCCGACCCGGTGCAGGCCGAGTTGTGCGCCAAAGCCCTTGAAACGCGCATCCGGCTGGAGGCCAAATCGATGGCCGAAAAATACCTGGAACCCCCGCACACCACAGATTTCGCCATCATGTTTCTGCCCACCGAAGGCCTCTATGCCGAGGTGCTGCGACGCCCGGGTTTGATGGAGACCTTGCAACGTGACCACCGTGTGACCTTGGCGGGCCCGACCAATTTGATGGCCATGTTGAACGCTTTGCAAATGGGTTTCAGAACCTTGGCCCTCGAAAAACGCTCCAGCGAAGTCTGGCAAGTGCTGGGCGCGGTGAAAACCGAATTTGGCAAATTTGGCGATGTGCTGGCCAAAGTCAAAGAGCAGACGCAGTCCGTTCTCAATACGCTGGACAAAGCCCAAACCCGCAGCAATGTGATGCACCGGGCCTTGCGCCAAGTCGATGCCTTGCCCGAACCCGAAGCCCAGGCCTTGTTGCCCGGCCAGGACAATTGATGCCCCGCATGCGACAGGTTCAGGCGACATGAAAAGCCCGCTGCCTCGCCTCATTGCCGGGCAGATTTTCTTGCACGCTTGCATGGCCGGTATGCGCATGGCCATTCCCTTATTGGCCCTGAAACAAGGCTTCAGCGCTCTGGCCGTGGGGGCGCTGTTGGCGCTTTTTGCCTTAACCCAAGTTTTTCTGGCACTGCCTGCCGGGCGTTATGCCGACCGCACAGGCTTAAAAAACCCCTTGCTGATCAGTGTGCTGATGTCGGCATTCGGGGCCGGTCTTTCGGTCATCTGGCCCATTTTTCCGGTCATGTGTATCAGTGCTTTGGCCACGGGCGGGGCCACGGGTGTGGCCGTGATCGCTTTGCAACGCCATGTGGGGCGCATGGCCAACAGTCCGGCCGAACTCAAAGCGGCCTTCAGTTGGTTGTCCATTGGTCCGGCCATTTCCAACTTTCTCGGGCCGGTGTTGGCGGGGGTGCTGATTGATTACGCGGGTCCGGAGCCCGCGCATTTGACGGGTTTCCGCTGGGCCTTCCTGATCATGGCGGTGCTGCCTATCAGCACCTGGTTCTGGGTCCGCAAGATTCCGGAACTGCCGACACAGATCCCGCCCAAAAATGCTGAAACTCGACGTGCCTTGGATTTGTTGGCAGCCCCCATGATGCGACGCTTGCTGGGGGTCAATTGGCTGCTGTCATCTTGCTGGGATGTGCACACCTTTGTGGTGCCGGTGCTGGGCCATGAGCGGGGCTTCAGTGCCTCGGTGGTCGGTACTATTTTGGGCGCTTTCGCCATTGCCGCAGCTTTTATCAGGGTCTGTTTGCCGTGGTTGTCCCGCCACTTTCAAGAACATCAATTCATCACGGGGGCCATGGTTTGCACGGCCGTATTGTTTGGGCTTTACCCCTTAATGCCGACTCCCTGGAGCATGGGTTTGTGCTCAGTTTTGTTGGGATTGGTGTTGGGCACCGTGCAGCCCATGATCATGAGCACCTTGCACCAGATCACCCCAGAGCACCGCCAAGGCGAGGCCTTGGGCTTGCGCCTGATGAGCATCAACGCCTCCAGCGTCTTGATGCCCATGGTCTTTGGTGCCGCCGGTGCGGTGGCGGGTGTCTCGCCCGTGTTTTGGGTGGTGGGTGCGGCCGTGGGTTGGGGCTCGCGTGCCGCCTGGAAGCTTAGACCCGGTCAAAACCACAGCATCGAACCCTGATTTTTATGGGCAGAAAGCGCTGACTTTCGCCATTCAGGCGGGCGGTGCTTGGGTTTCGGTTGGGCCAGCGTCTCGGGTGGGCGGCGTCCCCAGTTGATAAAAGTCACAAATTTCACGCCACGCAGCCTCAGGGGTGTCCACGTAACGGAACAGTTGCAAGTCTTCTTTGGAGATGGTGCCTTCTTCCACCAGCACATCGATGTGGATCAGGCGTTTCCAGTAATCGGTACCAAACAACAAAATCGGCACTGGGCGCGCTTTTCGTGTTTGAACCAAGGTCATCACTTCAAACAATTCGTCTAAGGTGCCAAAACCGCCTGGAAAGGCCACCAGGGCCTTGGCACGCATCATGAAATGCATTTTACGCAATGCAAAGTAGTGGAACTTGAAGCTCAATTCTGGCGTCACGTAGGGGTTGGGGTGTTGCTCATGGGGCAACGCAATATTGAGCGCAACAGACGG